>NZ_JANBWE010000002.1:300000-600000 GCF_024259515.1 Salirhabdus salicampi
AAACATTCCGCTAGTCGTTGCTGAACTTCAATTTCACCATAGGTGTTTTGTTGTTTTAAGGCTTTTTCATAATATGGGATGGCTTTTTGGTATTCACCAGTAGAATAGGCTAATTCTCCTAATGCAAAGTCCAATACAGGCTCTGAAGGCGCTAATCGTTTAGCCTGTAACAACTTTTGCTCGGCAACTTCATACAACCCCTGGGCTTGATATAAATCGGCCGCTTGAACGAGGGCGTGAAGATAATTTTCATCTTCTTCATCAATTTCATTCAAGTACTCTAATGCTTTCTCATCATCATCTAAATCTGTATAAATCTCGGCGATATGTAATTTTAGTTCAGATTCATCTGGATATGTTTCCATAAGTTGTTGAAAGACATCGTTAGCCTCATGAAGAAGACCTAGCTGTTGATACATTTGGGCAATTTCATACTTTTCCTCATCACCGGCTTTTACTAGTTGACGTTGTAAAATCTCTAACCCCTTATCCGTGTTTCCGCTTTGAATTTCTTGCAATGCTATATGAATTTCACTCATATTAAACCTTCCTTTTTAAAACTATTTGTACTTAGGTATCGATATGACGTAATGTTTACCGAACATAGATTGATCCTGTAAGTTATATTGTAATTTTACCACGTTCCCTCTTATAACCGAAATATATGGGATTTGCTTGTACAAATTGGAAGCGGAATGTTTTTGACAATTGGATTTCATATATAAATTGAAATCGGCGTCCCCATATATACTTATTTCTCCTTTTTTAGGTGAAATCCCTGTAGCATTTAACGTATTCTTCATTAACGGAGTAGAACTAATCGGCTGATCTACTAGTCGGAAGGAATCGTTTTCCAGCATCACTCTTAAGGGATCGTGGGGAGGTGTTAATGTTGCAAAAGGTATTTGGACTAATGCCTGCATTTGACGCATCCAATCCCATTTAATCTTCTTTAAGTCTTGCATATGATTATATTCAAGACAAATAAAGGGTGACTTTTGTATTCCGAAGAAGCGAATCATATCAGGGGTAAGATTCCGGATGTGAACCTTAGGCGCAACCATATAATCTAGGGCTAAATTTCGGAGACTTTTTACATATTGGTTATAGGCAATCATGTAGTCTCTTTTCGTTTGGATGGGCAGTAATGAAATAATAAGAGAACAACCTTGATATAAATAACGTCGAACATGATGATTTCGCCTTCTATCATCAGAGAGGGGATATTCGACATCTACATAGACTTTTCCAGGGGTCATAATAAACCGTTCCTTCGTATCAATTTTTTTTATTGATTTGGAACGTATATGCTGTACCGGTACAAACCTGCCGTCCATGAAATAGACCGTCTTTTGTTGCCAACCATTCCAATCGTCGTACATATCCATGTTTTGAAAATAAAAAGCCTTCACACTTTGTCCCCCTCACGTTGGTACAAAGTATGAAAGCTTTACTACATTTATGATTAAACAGCTTTAGGAAATTACTTTTTTCACATCCTCAAAAAATGTAGGATACGATATATCTATGCAATCAGGATTTTGAATTTCAATTTTCTCACTTGATAAGAAGGATGCAATAACAGCCATCATGCCAATTCGATGATCACCGAAGGATGATACTGTTCCACCTTGAAGGGCTGTCCCACCTTCAATTTCAAGACCATCCTCACGTTCAGTGACGGTGGCTCCAAGCACATCCAACACTTGTTTAATTGCACGAACACGATCTGTCTCTTTAACACGTAACTCCTCAGCATCCTTAATAACCGTCTTCCCTTCAGCTTGGGTTGCAGCTAACGCAATTAACGGGATTTCATCTACGAGACGTGGAATCATTGCTCCTTCCACTGTCGTTGCAGTTAATTTACTCGCCTTAACGGAGACAGTTCCTACCGGTTCATCTCCAACATAGTGAGTAACATCCATATGAATGTTTGCACCCATTTGCTTTAATAAATCGATAATGCCAGTACGTGTTTCATTCAATCCTACATTTTCAATAACTAACTCAGATTGTTCCACTAAAGTAGCTGCTACAATAAAGAAGGCTGCAGATGAAATATCACCCGGGACTTTCACAGCTGCTCCTTTTAAGGCTTGTGGTCCTTCAATTGATACATTAACACCATTCTTCGTAATCGTTCCTCCAAAGGCTCCAATCATACGCTCGGTATGATCTCGTGTTGCAACCGGTTCAACTACAGTTGTCGTGCCCTCGGTTAATAAACCCGCAAGTAATATCGCCGACTTCACTTGTGCACTATTTACTGGCAGCTTATACTCGATAGGTTGTAGAACGCCCCCACGTATGCTCATAGGTAAGAACCTTCCTGTATCACGACCATCAATCGTAGAACCCATTTGTCGTAAAGGAACGGAAACCCGATCCATTGGTCGGTTAGACAGTGAATCATCACCTGTTAATACAAAGTGGTAAGGCAATCCTGATAAAACACCTAGTAATAGACGGGCGGTTGTACCGGAGTTTCCAAAGAATAAAGGCTCAGTAGGTTCCTGTAAACCTGATACTCCTCGTCCTTGAATGGTCACACTTTCACCGTGTTGTTCGATTTTTACCCCCATTTTACGAAAAGCTTCAATTGTGCGTAAGCAATCTTTACCTAATAAAAAGTTTTCGATTTGTGTCTCACCTTCTGCCAAAGAGCCAAATATAACCGCACGGTGTGACATTGATTTATCCCCAGGGACTTGCAGCGTTCCTTTAATAGAATCATTTTTATGGTGAACTGATATTGTCATTCTTTTCACAACCTTTACAATTGCTCATCTGTAAAAACTTCATATTTATTATGATGTAACAAATGAATTGCTTTTTCTTTTTCGTCTTCTGTTTGAACTGTAATTCGTAAAACACCTGTCATGTTTTCTCGAATTTCATGTATTTGTGTATTCGTCACATTAATTTCTTCATCCGCCATAAGCTTAAATACTTTATATAGCTCGCCAGGCTTATCATAAATATCAATATAAAGATCATAAAAGGCCGGTATTGCACCTTTATCACGTTTAGGTAAGCCGTCACGGTAGTCTTTTGCTGTTGTAAGATAAGAGACGACCTTATCTTTCTCCTCATTTTCAATCATTTGTTTAACGGCTACCATTTCATCAATCCAATCCGACAAGAGATGTGTAAGTTTTTCTTTGTTTTGAAAGAATATATCTTGCCACAAAAATGGATTACTTGATGCAATTCTTGTAATATCACGAAAACCACCTGCCGCCAGTTGCGAGATAAATGGAAAGTGATCTCCCCATTTTCTAGCCTGGTGTACAAGTGAAGATGCAATTAAATGCGGAAAATGAGATACAACACCAGTCATTTTGTCATGTTCTGTTGAATTTAGTTCTATAAAATAACTCTTCGTTTCACTTAAAACCCTTTTTAATGTGTCAATATGATGTTGTTCAGTAGAATTTGATGGTGTTAGCACATAGAATGCGTTCTCAAATAAATGACTACGAGCTGCTTCAATCCCTTGTTTGTGCGAACCAGCCATTGGGTGTCCACCTACAAAGGTAAAGTTATTTTGTCCTGTTAATTCATTAGCTTTTTCAATTACAGGTCCCTTTACAGAAGAAACATCAGTTACAATCTTTTCTTCCTGCAGGGGAATATTCAAAAATTCGTCCATGTATTGTAATGTAATATAGATCGGTGTAGCTAAAAAAATGATATTACACTTTTGAACCCCTTCTACAAAGCTATCGACCTCGTCATCGATAATATTATGCTGCAACGCATAGTCTATTGATTCATTGTTTACATCGTACCCATATACTATTACATCATCACGTTTATATTTAATGTTTTTGGCGATGGAACCGCCTATTAAACCTAATCCGACTATTAATACTTTCATGATTGTAACCCCTTTAATGTCGAAAATCAGAGTATCTTAGATAATGCTTCTAAAAACGGATCCACATCTCTATCTTTCGGTACTGTTACACGAATACTCTTATCAATTCCTAACAACTCACCAGCTCTTACAATAAAGCCATTTTGCAGAAGTTGTTCAGCTACCTCTAATCCTGAATTCGGTAAATGAATAAGTAAAAAGTTTGTTTCCGATGGAAAATATGACAACCCTTTCTGTACACAAAAAGCCTCTAAACGTCTGCGGTTTTGTTCGTTTTTTTCACATGTATCCCGAATAAACATTTGATCCTTTAATGCAACTGTTGCCGCTAATTGTCCGACTGTTGTAGTGTTAAAAGGGCCTCGCACCGTGTTCAAATACGATATAATTTGCTCATTCCCAATGCCATAACCGACTCTTAACCCGGCCAATCCATATGCTTTAGAGAAAGTACGTAGGATGATTATATTTTGATAGTTTTGTAGCAACGGTATTGTGTTAGGGTAGTCCTCTGCAGTTACGTATTCAAAGTAAGCCTCGTCAATCACAATAAGAACATGGCTCGGACAACGCTCTATGAAAGCAAACAAATCCTCCTGTTGAATATAACCACCTGTTGGATTGTTCGGTGTACATAGCCAGACCACTTTTGTTTGTTTATCAATAGCCGCTAACATCTCCTCCAAGTTATGACTCCCTTCCAACAAAGGAACTTCTCGAATTTCAGCTCCTTCAATATTGGCATGATGCCGATATTGGGGAAAGGTTGGGGTTGCCATGACCGTGTTATCATGTCGTGTCAAAAATGTTCGGCAGATCATTTGGACAATTTCATCAGACCCACTACCAAATATGAGTTGATGTTCTGCTACTTGAAGGTGCGAGGCTAGCCGTTCACGTAACTGTCTAGCATATCCATCTGGATATTGATGAACCGAAAGGAAGTCCTTCCTTAACGTTTCTTCGACTAACGTTGAAAATCCATAAGGGTTTTCATTCGACGCAAGTTTCACGATTTCCGTTAACCCGTACTCCTTTTTCACCTCTTCTATGCTTTTCCCCGGCTGATAAGGGGTTAAAGTTTTTATGATACGCTTCGGTTCCATTCGTCCTCACCTCTAATTTGTTAAATCGGGTCGTAGTTGTCTTGCTCTTTCATGGTAAATATGTTCCACTTCATCTTGTCGCTTCATTGTTTCCACATTCATCATGATTCGAATGCATTTTTCCATACTGCCAGGCACAGGAATTTCTTGTGTACACATGACCGGAACGTATTTCCACCCATCAATTGAACGTATGGCCTTCGCAGGAAAAGTAGCATTTAAATCATGAGTCATCGATACAATAACGGACGATATTTGCTCTGGGCTGACGTCATTTTGTTTAGCCATATCGGCTATAAGGGCTTCCGTAACACGCAGTATTTCTTCTGAGTTATTGCTCTCTACTGTTGTGGCCCCTCGTATTCCTCTTAACATATATGTTTCATCCCTTCTTGGAAACGGGTCAATTCAAATTGGATTTGGTCTTTTTTAAATGGGACAATCTTTGGCTTCCCTACACTCTCTAATAGCACCATATGAATTTCCCCTTGACGATTTTTCTTATCTCCGATCATTCGAGCAACGATTCCTTCAACCGGTAATTCCTCTATGATGCCTAATGGGTACTGTAATCGTCGTAACCACGCCTGATATTCTTTTGTCGGCAACGTAATGTTGTTATATTTCTCACTGAGATGTAAGGCAAATAACATCCCAACTGCTACCGCTTCTCCGTGTGTAATTCTCCCATACCCTAATTCTGATTCAATGGCGTGACCTAACGTATGACCAAAGTTTAAATATTTTCGAATTCCGCTCTCTTTTTCATCTTCAGACACGATGGCAGCTTTCACTTTTATCCCTTGTACGATGGCATCCGCTAATTGTTGAGTATGTAATGATTCGTTTTGAAGCAAGTCATGTAAAAATTTTTCATCACTTATCCAGGCGTGTTTCATAACCTCTGCCATACCTGAACGGACTTCTGCGGTAGGTAATGATTTTAGGGTTTCCATATCATAGATGACAGCTACAGGCTGGTGAAAGTTTCCGATTAAATTTTTCCCTAATGGGTGGTTAATCGCCACTTTCCCACCAACACTACTATCGTGAGCTAATATTGTAGTTGGTACTTGAATAAAATCAATCCCCCGCATATAAGTTGATGCAATAAACCCTGCTAAGTCACCAACCATGCCTCCCCCCAATGCAATGATAAGAGAGTTCCGGTCGAGTCCTGACTTAATGGCTGCGGTATGGATCCCTTCAAACTGCTCAAAACTTTTCGATTGCTCACCAGCTGGTACTACGAAAGTGGAAACGTGACTATCACTAGGTAATCCCACTTGAACGTCATGTAAGTATAGCTTGCTAACGATATCATCGGTAATTACAAACACACGGTTATAAGACTTCGGTAAAAAATTTGCTAATTGATGACGCAATCCTTCCCCGATATATACATTGTAATGATGTTGCTCTGTATGGATCGGAATGGTTTGCATTAAAAACACCTAACTTCCTCACGATATTCGTCTAATGCTCTTTTCAGTTGGGCGAACTGATCATGGGTAAATTGCTCACATAAAGCTTTCGCTACTTCCCAAGCGACAACGTGTTCCATAACAACAGCAGCGGCTGGAACAGCACAAGAATCAGAACGCTCAATGCTCGCCTTAAACGGCTCTTTCGTATCAATATCGACACTCATAAGTGGTTTATATAAAGTTGGAATTGGCTTCATAACACCACGTATAACTACAGGCATTCCTGTTGTCATACCACCTTCCAGACCACCTAAACGATTTGTTTTCCGATAGTAACCGCGCTCTTCGTTCCATGCAATTTCATCGTGTACTTCACTACCGTTACGTCGAGCTGCCTCAAATCCGATTCCGAATTCGACCCCTTTAAACGCGTTAATACTAACAACACTACCGGCAATTTTGCTATCTAATTTACGATCGTAATGAACGTATGAACCAATCCCAGCTGGCAGGCCTTCTACAACAACTTCGCATACGCCGCCAATAGAATCTCCGTCTTCTTTTGCTTTATCAATTGCATCCATCATTTCTTTACCCTTTGTTTCGTTTAACGCTCTTACAGGTGAGGCTTCTGAAATTTGCTTTCTTTCTTCTAATGGCAAGTGTTCGTAGTCGTCAGCCACTATACCTGCGATTTCTCTTACATAACCAACTACTTCAATGCCTAACTCAGAAAGCAATTTCTTTGCTACTGCACCTGCTGCTACTCGCGCTGCTGTTTCACGAGCTGAAGATCTTTCTAATACGTTACGCATATCACGATGGCCGTATTTTAACGCCCCATTTAAATCAGCATGACCAGGACGGGGACGTGAAATTTGTCGTTTTGTTTCAGCATCTTCCGGAAGTGGGTCTTCACCCATGATGTTACGCCAATGTGTGAAATCATCGTTATTTATGACAAGAGTAATAGGGGAACCTAATGTATAACCATGTCGAACCCCGCTCTTGATTTCCACAAGATCTTTTTCAATTTGCATACGGCGACCTCTACCGTGACCTTTTTGTCTTCTTAATAACGAATCATTTATATCATCGTTCAGTAATGGCAAATTAGAAGGAATTCCTTCAACAATTGTTGTTAATTGCTTTCCGTGTGATTCACCTGCTGTTAAATATCGCATATGTAATAACCTCCAATTAGTCTTCCGTTATTTTGTATTACTATATCATATATTAAATGCCTATAGTTTTAAAGGAGATATAAGAGAAAAATATGAATTTTCTAACTTACAAATTATTATACCACAGTAAAGCGTTTAAGTGTTAAAGAGTTATTAAAAAAATAAAAAACCGACTTTGGATTAACACTTTTCATAAAAAAATGTTTCCGTCGGTTTCAAGTTATATCTCTGGGGATTTACAATTTGTTCGGTACTTCCAACGAACAATACTCCACCTGATCGTAACGCTTTACTAAATTGTTTATAGATTATATGTTTTGCCTCATCGGTAAAGTAAATAAAAACATTCCGGCAAACAATTAAATCAAATCCTTGTTCATAGTCATCTTCAAGTAAATTATGCCTTTTAAAAGTGACCCGCTTTTTCAACTTAGGTAATACGTAATATCGATCTCCCAATTGTTCAAAGTACTTTTCCTTAAAGGGTAATGGTAACTCACGTAATGATTTATTCGTATAAACCCCTTCCCGGGCTCTCGCTAAAACCGCTTGATCTAAGTCTGTCGCTAATACACTTGTACGCTTTAAAATACCGGAGTGGTCGGCAATCATGGCTAATGAGTAAGGTTCTTCACCTGCTGCACATGCCGCACTCCATACTTTTATACGTTGACTATTTTTCGCGAGCCGGGGAAATACGTTTTGCTTTAATACTTCCCAGCGCCTTTGGTTTCGAAAAAAATCAGATACGTTAATCGTAATTCGATTTAAAAATTCTTCATATAATTCCTCATCTTGTAACATAGCCCGATAATAATCCCCGAAAGTATGATAGCCTCTTTTATCTCGCAACGTTGTTAAACGACGGAACATTTGTGTCTGTTTATACAAACGTAGATTAATGTTGGATTTTTCGTATATATTGTTGATAAAGCGATCATAATCCCCATTCATCTTATCGGCTCCTTAATATAATTCCTACTACAATTATAGCCTACTAAACCATATAAAAAAACCAGCTAATTAGCTGGTTTTAATAGATCCATGCGTTGTTGTCTTTTTTGTATGTAAGGACATCTTCTTCATTAAAAAATAAATTTATTTCACGTTCAGCACTTTCAGGTGAGTCAGATCCATGAATGACATTTTTTCCTACTGTTAAACCGTAGTCTCCTCGAATCGTTCCAGGAAGTGCTTCAGCAGGGTTCGTTTTTCCCATCATTTGTCTTGCTGTCGAAATCACTTGGTCACCTTCCCATACCATCGCAAAAACAGGTCCAGAAGTAATGAAATCGACTAATTCACCAAAAAATGGCTTTTCTTTATGCTCACCGTAATGCTCTTCAGCAAGCTCTTTTGATACTTGCATCAGTTTAGCACCAACAAGCTGAAACCCTTTTCTCTCAAATTTTGCAACAATATCCCCAACTAGATTTCGTTGAACTCCGTCTGGCTTGACCATTATGAACGTTTTCTCCATCTGTTACACCCCTTGTACATTGTTGATTATATTTTTGAAACCGTTTAAAATTTTATCAAAAATTAAGATAATTTACAATTCTTTCTTGAAAACGTTGTCACGAAGTTCTTTTTCCGATATATTTTGCAATTTGTTTTAACGCGTTTTTAGCCCTGTTATCGGGCAGTTGATCAAGCTGTTGAAATGCTTTTTGTAAATAACGATCACTAATTTCATAAGCGTAGTCAATTGCGTTATTCGTCTTTACTTCCTCAATGATATCTTTGACATCTTCTTTTCCTACATGTTGCCGTTTCGATAATTTTTTCTCCAGTTTATCTTTGAACGTTTGATCCCGCATTAAATATAAAACTGGAAGCGTAATATTTCCATTCATCAAATCACTGCCTGCAGGCTTTCCCAGCTCCTCATCAGTTGATGTAAAATCTAAGATATCATCGATAATTTGATAAGACATGCCAATATAATACCCGTATCGAAATAGAGCACGCTCACTTTTTTCATCAAGATCACTTGCCGCAGCTCCAAGACGACAGCTTATGGCAATAAGAAGAGCTGTTTTTCGTTTAATCCTACGTAAATACGTTCTAATGTTTTGATTTACATTGTATTGGTCTTTTAATTGTTCAATTTCACCAAGACAAACTTCTACGATTCCGCGGGACAAAATTTGATGAGCTTTTGCACTATTTGCTTCGGAAAGAACCTCTAAAGCACGTGCAATCATAAAATCGCCAGTATACATCGCAACCCGGTTATCCCATTTCGATTTCACTGTTTCTTTCCCCCGTCGCAATTGCGCATCATCGATAACATCATCATGTACGAGGGTTGCCATATGGATAAGTTCAAGGGCTATAGCAACCTTTTTCACTCTTTCGAAGTTGTATTCCCCAAACTGAGCCGCTAACAAAACAAAAACAGGACGAATTCGTTTTCCTCCTGCTTGAAGTAACTGGGTTGAAGCTGCACGCAATACTGAGTGCTCCGCCTGAATAATATGGAGTAGCTCTTTATCAATTTTGTTAATATCATCTTTTAGAAAGTAATAGCTTGTAGACAATTTCATGAAAGTCACCTTTTATACTTTGTTCTAATTTGGTTTTACGCCTAAGTGCATGGCAGCAACCCCGCCTGTATAACTTTTCACTTGAACATTACTGAGGCCTGCTTCTTCAAACATGGTCTTTAATGTAAAACGGTCTGGAAAGTCTTTAGCTGAATCATAGAGCCATTTATATTCCTCATAACTCCTTGCAAACACCTTCCCAAATAAAGGCATCACAAACTGAAAATAAACATAATATAATTGCTTGAAAACAGGTAGTGTAGGTTGTGATGTTTCTAAGCAAACGACCTTGCCCCCTGGTTTGACAACTCGAGCCATTTCCGATAATACCTTAGCATAATCTTGGACGTTACGTAAACCAAAACCAATCGTCACGTAATCAAACGTGTTGTCTGGAAAAGGAAGGTTCATTGCATCTCCATGAACAAAAGATACATAATCTAAGTTCATTTCTTTCACCTTTTCCCGACCTACTGATAACATATTTTCACTAAAATCTAAACCAACCACTTCTCCAGATGTTCCTACTGCTCTCGCTAATGATATAGCCCAGTCACCTGTTCCACAACATACATCGAGTGCTTTAGCACCTTTCTGAACGTCCATCCTTTTCATAACATCTTTTCGCCACGCCTTATGACGTTGAAAAGATATAATGGAATTCATTTTGTCATACTTTTTATAAATTTTTTCAAATACGTGATGAACCTTAGCTGATTTCGTTTGCCGCTCCATTTGCTACCCTTCTTCCAGTAATATTTCTTGAGATGGTAATCCATGAAACCATTCTAACAATTTCCCTTTAATATGATCATTGTGCAAGTTTTGAACTTGCTCGTATACTTTACTTGTCAGCTCTTTCGTTTTTTCATGAATGAGCGGACGAACTTTACCACCTAAACTTAGTCGTTCTTCTCCAAGGGTAAATGTTAAATGAGGGGAAAAATCTTTCTGATGATTATGTTCACTTTCCACTTGTAATCTCTTTATAAGTAACCAGTCACTCATAATTTCCACAATATCTGGCATTTGGAAATACTCTGCCACCTTTTTTATAAGCATGGATTCAATTTCCCGCACCTCACATAAAAGATCTTCAAGTTTATGGAATTGGTTATGGTACACGGTCATTTTCCGTTCATTCATTTCCCGTACAGCACCCGCTAATGCTTGAATTAACGATACATCCTCCAACTGTGCCAGTCCTTCATAAAAAAGACCACTATATAAGTCTCCTGCTAGTACGGTTAGTTGTTGTTTGTGGAATGCCTCTGAAGCTAATTGTTCCGGCACCTGGTCATGAGTGTCCATGGCAATTTGCATTAACATGGTTGCGACCAAGTACGTTTCTTTATAGTCAACACCTTTAATTGATTCCTCAATGAACAATTTCAAGAAAAAGATTTTATCTTCAGAAATACTTGGTTGATCGACCTTTTCGGACATGTATGGGTGGTTGATTCGCCCATGTATCTTTTGTTTTATTTCATATATTTCGTTATGTATGCTCAAAAGAACCACCTTTACCCTTCCCAACCTTCTTCAAGTATATTATGGGCACACAGCCATCATTTTACCATATGTATTAAAATAAAAGACAGAGTTTATGCCTCCTCTGTCTCGGTATGTATTTCACCATGACTTGATTGTATATACGCTTTCCCTCTTACTTTTACAGCTGATGTATGCTCAGTAAACTGGGCAATCATGACTTCTCCCTTATCAAGCTTCTCAGAATGATGGAACCGAGTATCCGACCCTCTCGTCAAACCTATGACGTTCACACCATCTTCTAAAGCTTTTATGACAAAAAAATCAGTTGGCGATTTGGAACTCATCTACGTAGTTCCTCCTTAACGTATTTTCATACTACCTATGATACTTTTCTATTTTATCATTAGTTAAGTAGATAATCTATGAATATTATCTTTAGACATAACAAAAAGGGGGGCGAACCCCCCTTTCTTGTAAACTAGCCCTATGTATTCGCTTATTTCACAGCATCCTTAAGGGCTTTACCCGGTTTAAACGCTGGTACCTTACTAGCTGGGATTTCAATCTCTTCACCAGTTTGTGGGTTACGTCCTTTACGTGCAGCGCGCTCACGTACTTCAAAGTTACCAAAGCCAATTAATTGAACTTTATCACCTTCTTGTAGTGTGTCCGCGATGGATTCAAAGACAGCATCAACAGCTTTAGAAGCATCTTTTTTAGACAAGTCACTTTTCTCAGCAACTGTGTTTACTAAATCAGTCTTGTTCATGTCTTTCACCTCCTCCCAAAAATGGGCTGTAACTTGGAATAATAGAAGTATAATCCCTATTACTCCATTACTTAACAATTCACATAAAAATTATTCATAGAAATCAACAGAAATACTGATGACAAGCCTTATCTTAAACGAATTTTCAACGAAATTCAATATAATTAGCTAAAATTATTCATCATTTTGTTTGTTTTTCCTATTATCCCCAATCACAACCAAATGGTAACACATATAGATAAAGTGTTGCAACAACAATACTTTAAGCGCTTTCACACCGTTTTTTGATTTGTTACAGCAGTACTATCAAAATTCCATCAAAAAAGACAAAAAAAATAAGCGGCATAGCCGCTTTTATAAGATAATCGCGATTAACCCACCGCTTCCTTCGTTTATAATTCTCTCTAATGTTTCCTTTAATTTATACCGTGCATTCTCTGGCATGAGGGAGAGCTTCGCTTGAATTCCCTCGCGAACGATAGAGCTCAATGAACGACCGAATATGTCTGAATTCCATATGGATAAAGGATCTTCCTCAAAGTCTTGCATTAAGTATCGAACAAGCTCCTCGCTTTGCTTTTCCGTACCAATAATTGGAGCAAATTCAGACTCCACATCCACTTTCACCATATGAATTGAAGGAGCAACAGCTTTTAATCTAACCCCAAATCTAGATCCTTGACGAATGATTTCAGGCTCATCTAACGCCATATCTTCTAATGTTGGAGCAGCAATTCCATACCCTGTCTGTTTAACCATCTTTAAGGCTTCTGCTACTTGGTCATATTCACGCTTCGCATGGGAAAGATCTTGCATTAATTCTAGCAAATGATCTCTTCCCCTAATTTCAACCCCAACGATTTCTTTTAGCACATGGTCATATAGTTCATCTGGGGCATGCAGGTCAATTTCAGCAATTCCTTCTCCCATTTCCATTCCCGCTAGTTGAGCACGATCTACGAAGTCATAATCATAAAAATGACCGACAACCCGATCGACATCGCGTAACCGTTTAATATCCTTCACGGTTTCCTGAATGGCGTCTTCATATTTCTCTCTTAGCCAGTGGCCATCTTTTAGCACCATTACCCAGCTTGGAAGGTTTACATTTACTTCTAAAACCGGGAACTCGTATAATGCTTCACGCAATACGTTATACACATCATGATCACGCATTTCTTCCACACTTAGAGCAACAACAGGAATATCGTATTTCTCTTTTAACTCTTCACGTAGCAGCTCTGTATCTTTATGGTGAGGCCGAACTGTGTTTAGTACCATAATGAATGGTTTTCCTACTTCTTTTAATTCAGATACTACCTTTTCTTCTGCTTCTACATAGTCTTCTCTTGCAATATCACCGATCGTTCCATCTGTTGTAACAACGACCCCTATCGTTGAGTGGTCTTGGATAACTTTTCGAGTACCGATTTCTGCTGCATCATGAAAAGGAATAGCCTCTTCATACCAAGGTGTTTGAATCATACGTGGGCCATCTTCATCTTCAAAACCCTTCGCACCGTTTACGGTATACCCGACACAGTCCACTAAACGAACATTCACTTCCAATCCTTCGTCTACATTTACGGTAACCGCTTGATTTGGAATGAACTTTGGCTCTGTTGTCATAATCGTTCTTCCAGCTGCACTTTGAGGAAGTTCATCCTGTGCTCTTGCTCGCTCATCCTCATCGTCTATGTTCGGTAAGACAACTAAATCCATAAACTTTTTAATAAAAGTAGATTTTCCTGTTCTTACCGCACCGACGACGCCGAGATAGATATCTCCATTTGTACGTTTTGATATGTCTTTAAAAATATCGACTCTTTCCAAAAGATCCCCTCCCGATCCGTATACTTCAATGAAACAATAAAGACAACCAGACATTACAATTCTGTGACACTAAAAGTCTATGACGTTGTCCTATCAAAATATGACTTAAATTTATAAAAATACAAAAAGACACCTTTAAAAGGTGTCATTGTACTTCTGTAAGGTTAGGAGCAAAAATTGGCTCCCCATCTTTTACAGTGTATGGTACAGAATATGCAGGGACAAACGGTTTATGATCAGTTAATAAATACCGAATATCATCACCGTTATTGTATTCATGTTCGTACGTTTGTAAAGCATCGTAAAGATCAATTCGATAATCAATAATTAAATTTCCTTCCGTTGTGATTAAAACAGGAAGGTTATTCCCTGTAAATGGACTGACGACAAAAGGCTTCTGATCCAAACCTAACTTTTCGTAATGAATTTCATATATGCCGGGTCCAACTGAATCTCCAAATGGGGGATACAAATGTTTATTACGATAAAATTCCAGTTTTGTCGCCAGCTGACGAAGGGAATTAGCAAGTCTTAAATCCACTAACTTTACAGTTGGCTGATCCTCTGGATGAATAATTACATATTGATAAGGGCCGCCTTCTTCAAAAGCGTTGCCTGGTGTTGAAGGAATAATATTTTGTTCCTTCAAGTCTTTAAAATGAATGGGATACTTTAAAAATATTTCTGTATCTTTGTCTCTCGTTTTAATAGGAAGCCAACCATTATTCCGTTCACGATATGTATCAATCGCCTCTTGTACCGAGTTTAATTGGATGTCATTTGGCACTTGATTTTTTTCAAGGCGATCTTGTGGGTATAAACATCCAGTAAGGGTAAACATTATAGTCAACATCATGATTATGTTTCTTTTTAACATACTTCATCCTCCATGCTCATGTTGATGGTCCACTAAAGACGACATAGAAAATAATAAGACCAGAAGCCATCAAACATAAATAGGCAATTAGGCCAACAACACCACTTAATATACCTTTTAGCTTGTATCTACTCAATAAAATCAATCCAACTGCCAAAAACATGAAAATCATTCCGGCAAAAGATATATACATTTTCAGCATTCCAACAGACATTAATATACGCTCCTTTACTTTGGCTGAAAATAACCGAACATATTATACCATATCCAGCGAAAGGTTAGCATATAAAAGCCGAGGTGAAGGGGCCATACACCTCGGCTTGACTAAATATTCCCATCCTTGCAACTCGTTATGATTAGTTGCTGCGATTTATTTTATGCTAACTGAAAACCGTTTGTATCATCATGTGCCCAAGCAGCATTAATTCTTAAACATATTTTGTAGTGTATTCATATCCATTGGCACATTTTGCTTTGTAACCATTTCTACAATTTGATCTTCCTTCTCCTTCGGCAATGGTTTATTTGCCATCTTCGCCAGTCGACGTACTAATTGGCGAACCGTTTTTTCATCAGAGAAGTCTGCATTTTTTACCGAATCAGCTATTTTAAATATGTCATTTGTATTCATATTTGCTTTATTTTCTATATGCTCAAATACGTTCTTTTCAAAATCTTTACCCACAAGATTTACCTCCTTGTCAATACTGTTCGTAATAGTATATGCAAGGGGGCATTCGGTGTGAGTTTATGACCTTGTTCCACCTAAAATATTTGATAGGTCTTCCATTTCATGTGTCCGGCCTCTTGTCATAAGTCGGTCCACTACATCCTTCGGATTTTCTTCGTTGAAGAGTACGTGATAAATACCAGAAGTAATAGGCATTTCTTCCCCTTGAGCCTTCGCTAGTTGATAGGCAGCTTTCGTTGTACGTACTCCTTCTACAACCATTCCCATTTCCTCTAAAACTTCTGTTAATTTAAAACCTTTTCCGAGCATATTTCCGGCCCGCCAATTTCGGCTATGGGAGCTCGTACACGTGACAATTAAATCCCCTACTCCTGTAAGACCAGAGAAAGTTAGTGGGTTCGCTCCTAACGAAGTACCTAGCCGAGCAATTTCCGCTAATCCACGTGTAATGAGGGCTGCTTTCGCATTATCCCCATAGTTTAATCCATCTGATATACCAGCACCTAGAGCGATAATATTTTTTAAAGCTCCTCCAAGTTCAACACCGATAATATCTGGATTTGTGTAAACCCGAAAATGTTCGTTAATAAAAAGGTCTTGAGCAACCTCCGCTTCCGTTAAATTATGTGAGGATACGGTTACGGTTGTTGGATGCCTTAAACCAACCTCTTCCGCATGACTTGGTCCTGATAGTACGACAACTCCGTTATGTAAATGGGACGGAATTTCCTCCTCAATAATTTCTGAAACACGCTTGAATGTTCCAGGTTCAATCCCTTTAGCAGCATGAATAATAGTTACTGATTGTTTTAACAGTTGGCTTATTTCTTGACATACTTCACGCATCGCTTTTGTTGGAACAACAAGAACAATGGCGTCCACGTCTACTAATGCTTGTTCCATATCAAAGTGTGCTGTAACATTGTCCGGTAAAGTCACACCATTTAAATATTTTTTATTTTGACGAGAACGATTAATTTCTTCCGCTTGTTCACGACGATGAGTCCATAGCCGCACGTCGTGTTTATTGTCACCTAACACTAAAGATAGGGCAGTTCCCCAGCTCCCTGCTCCTACTACGGCAATTTTTTTCATCTTCTTTCCCCCTCACCTTATTTCCTTTGTCTCGCGTAAATTTTAATTGGTGTACCTTCAAAACCGAATGCCTCTCGAATTCGATTCTCAAGGAAACGTTTATAGGAAAAGTGCATCAATTCAGGGTCATTCACAAATACGACAAATGTTGGCGGTTTTACAGCAACTTGGGTTACATACAATATTTTTAACTTTCTTCCTTTTATTGAAGGAGTTGGATTCATTGCCAGTGCATCGACTATCACTTCATTTAATATATTCGTTTGTACACGTTTTGTATGGTTTTCACTTGCAATAATAATCTTTGGCACTAACGTGTGTAAGCGTTTTTTTGTCTTTGCGGACAGGAAAACAATTGGTGCGTAATCGAGGAACTGAAACTGTTGTCGTACTTTATCCTCGAATTCCTTCATCGTCTTTTCTCCCCGTTCAATCGCATCCCATTTGTTTACGACAATAACAATAGCCTTTCCCGCATCATGTGCATACCCCGCGATATGCTTATCCTGTTCTATAATACCTGTATCAGCATCGAGTGTAACTAAGACAACATCGGATCGTTCAATGGCCTTTAATGCCCTTAATACACTATACTTTTCTGTTGTCTCATAAACTTTTCCTTTTTTCCGCATACCTGCAGTATCAATGATAACAAACTCTTGGCCATCTTTTTCATAGTGGGTATCAATTGCATCGCGTGTTGTTCCTGCAATGTCACTTACAATAACCCTTTCTTCCCCTAACAGAGCATTGACGAGCGATGACTTCCCGACATTTGGTCGCCCGATTAAGCTAAAACGGATTATTTCATCATCTATCTCTTCCTCTTCCCGTTCAGGGAAATGTTTCACAACTTCATCTAATAAGTCCCCTAATCCTAATCCATGTGTACCCGATATTGGGAACGGTTCACCAAAACCTAGTGAATAAAACTCATATACCGTTTCTCTCATTTGTGGGTTGTCCATCTTATTAACAGCAAGAACAATCGGTTTGTTAGATTTATAAAGCATTTTGGCTACTTCTTCATCTGCAGCTGTAATCCCTTGACGTCCATCAACCATATAAATAATGACATCCGCTTCGTCAATCGCCACTTCCGCTTGTTGGCGCATTTGTACTAACAGAGGTTCATCTCCAATTTCAATCCCCCCTGTATCAATTAGGTTAAATTTATTATTTAACCATTCTACCTCAGAATAAATTCTGTCCCTTGTCACACCTGGAACATCTTCCACAATCGATATTCTTTCCCCAACTAATCGGTTAAAAATTGTTGATTTTCCGACATTTGGCTTTCCTACAATAGCAACAGTCGATTTACGCATATCAGTCCATCCTTTATTTATGTTATACAACGTATATTAGTTGTTAAAAACTTATTTTAACTTTTATATTTTAGCAAACGTGGAATAAATAAACAAAGTTTTCTCGTCATACTCCCATTCTTCCACGCTTAGAATGTGTGAATAGTCGATTTATCCTTGAACGAAATGTTTGAACGACATGGATTACGATCATCAGCTTCACAAACAAAACGACGTCCAGTAAATATGTATAATTGCCTATATAGGTTGGAAAACCGTAAGCATACTGAATCATACCGTAAAGCATTTCTCCGAATGATATGCTAATAAACCATATTGCGGCTTTCTCAACTGGATTTTTCACAAATATAGCTAAACATATATAACCTAATAGAACAGATAAAACGGTACTTGATACAAAAAGCCATACAGCGTTTAAGTCATTCCATATTTTCATACCGCAATATCCGAAACTTATACTAATCGCCACAATCAGTGTACTCGTTTTCACTCTGTTGAAAGCAGCTAAAAACATGCCATAAAACAAAACAAAGCATAAAGGGATAAACAAATAAATATCCCCGACAGTTATGTACCAATTTGTACTTATTATTAACAATAAGACCCCAATAGAGTACCAAAATCGATGTTTCTGTTTCACAAACAGAAAGAAAAACACAATCCATAGCATCCATGCAATCCAATAAAAAATTCCGCTTGTCATTGTCAACACCTACCGTTAGTTAGTATAACTAACAAGACGGATCATTAAACCATTTTAAAAAGACACGATTAACGTGTCTTTTTTAACGGCGCTGGTCTAGCCATTCCTTTGTCCTTCCATAAAAAACATGGGGGACATTTTGTAAGTCTTTTACACGGCTTACTCCTAATGTCACCATAGCAATTTTCACTTCTTCATGGATGGTTTCAATTTCCTGCTTTAGTGAAGCGGCTCCTTCATGAAATAAAATTTTCAATAACCGTCCTGCCATACCAAACATATCTGCCCCGGCAACAATGGCCTTCACACCATCCAGACCGTGACGTACACCACCTGAGGCATACACGAATTTGTCCGAATAGACAGCTTTAACCTCTTTAACGGCTACTATTGTCGGAATTCCCCACTGATTGAACGCCTCAACAGGGGTTTGACGACGACGATTTTCAATCTCAGAAAAACGGGTTCCACCTTTTCCACTCACATCGATATAGTCTATGCCAATATCTCTTAATTGTCTTGCTGTTTCTTTCGAAATACCAAACCCCACTTCTTTTACGATTACAGGTACATCCACATGCTTGCGAATGTCTTCAATATTTTGTAACCGACCCGAAAATGTCCGGTCACCCTCAGGCATTATAAGCTCCTGTAGAACATTTAAATGAATTTGAAGGGCATTTGCTTCAACCATATCTATCGCCCTCTTCGCTTGGTCTACTGTCGCCTCACTTCCGATATTGGCAAATATAACACCATCTGGATTTACCTGTCGAACTACTTGAAATGATTTGGTCTGTTCACTGTCTTTTAAAGCCGCCATCTGTGACCCTACTGCCATTGTTATGCCTGTTTCTTTGGCTACTTCTGCAAGTGAACGATTTATATTTTCAGTTTTCTGTCCACCGCCACCGGTCATTGCATTGACAAAAAGTGGCGAACTTAATGAAAGCTCGCCACTTTTTACATTTAACGTTATATCTTTCCAATTTATGTTTGAAAGACTTTGATGGACAATATCCATTTCATCAAAACTACTGAACGTATCTGTTTGTTGAGCTATCGCTTGTTCAATATGTGATACCTTTCTTTGTATACGATCCATCATTTATAACCTCAATTATTTTTTTAATTTACCTAATTGGTCCCCTATTACATCTCCAAGAGAAAAGGTGCTTTGTTCTTGCTCCTTGGTGTACTGTTCAATCTCTTTCTTATTTTCATCATTTTCAACTTCTCTTATACTTAATGATAAACGTTTACTGTCTACATCAACATCTAGTACTTTCGCCTTAACTTTTTGGCCTTCTTTCAGTGCCTCTTGTGGAGTACCAATATGACGGTTAGCAATTTGGGAAATATGAACAAGGCCTTCTACACCAGGTAAGATTTCCACAAAAGCACCGAAATTAACAAGGCGTTGCACAGTACCTTCCACAATCTCTCCAGGTTTCACTTTACCTTCTACACCGCTCCATGGACCAGGTTGTGCTTCTTTTAATGATAGAGAAACTCGTTCATTATCACGATCTACGGATAAAACTTTCACCTTTACTTTATCCCCTTCAGCAACGACATCAGTTGTATTGTTAACATGTTCATGGGAAAGTTGTGATATATGAACAAGACCATCAATGCCACCAATGTCAACAAAAGCACCGAAGTTCGTCGTACGTTGAACAACGCCATCCAGTATTTGCCCTGCTTCAATGTTTTGTAACACTTTTTGTTTTTGTGTCGCTTGTTCGGATTCAACGACTGCTTTATGTGATAAAATCACCCGGTTGTTTTCACGGTTTAACTCAATCACTTTTAACGTTAATGTTTTGCCTTTATACTCTTCTAAGTTTTCCACAAAGAACGTTTCAACATGAGAGGCAGGAATAAATCCACGTAATCCTACATCAACGACTAATCCGCCTTTTACTACCTCTTTTACTTCAGCCTCAAACACTTCACCATCGTCAAGTTTACGTTCTAATTCTTCCCATGCTTTATCAGCTTCGACAGCACGTTTTGATAAAACAAGTTCGTCATTCTCATCATCTATTTTTTTCACCTTTAACGTAACCTCGTCACCTTCTTTAACAACATCCGACGGTTTTTCAACGTGTACGTTGGATAATTCGCTAATAGGTACAACGCCATCTGATTTATAGCCAACATCGACTAAAACTTGTTTATCCTCTACCTTAGTTACCTTTCCTGTTACAACATCCCCAACTGCTAATTGTGTTCCTTGGTTCATTTCTTCCATTCATTAGCCCTCCTTCAATCCGTCAAAAACAAAAATCCTTTTTTCTAACTTCTAATATTTATCGCTTTTTGTCAAGCGGTAAGCGATCATCTTTTATGTCCATCTACTAACTTTTTAATGTCACCCATGATAACATCAACGACTTCTTGTGCCGAAGCCTTTTGCTCCCGTAATTCCTCTATTTGAACAGGTTTGCCGTAAACCACTTTCAGCTTTTTAAATTTTTCATAAGGTCCAATGATTGCACATGGAATCACAACAGCATCAGAACGTAGGGCAAAAAAGCCAGCACCAGCTAATCCCTTTTTTACTTCGCCAGTTTTACTTCTTGTTCCTTCAGGAAAAAGTCCTAATGTTTCTTGTTCTTTTAATACATTTAGCGCTTTTCGCAATGCTTCACGATCCCGCATGCCCCGTTTTACAGGAAATGCTTTTACATTTCGCAATATCCACCCAATCCCTTTTTTATGAAACAATTCTTCCTTTGCCATAAAATGAACAGGTCTAGGACAAGTGATTCCTACTAACGGAGGATCCAAATTAGAAATATGATTAGAACAAACAATAACAGAACCTTTTTTTGGTATATTCTCTCTACCTACTACTTCTATTCGATATAAAAACCGGTAAATAATGGAACAAATAAATTTTCCTAATCCGTATAACAAAATTAATCACCTATCTTCGTTCGTTTTTCATCTGCGATTAGTAGGATGCGATCAGCTACTTCTTCGATCGAAAGTGACGTAGTATCAATTTCAATCGCATCATCTGCTTTAATTAATGGGGCAACCTCACGTTGTGAATCAAGTTTATCTCGTTGGCTAATTTCGTCTTTTAATTGTGCTAAGTCAGAAGGAAACCCTTTTTTTACATTTTCATGATGTCGTCGTAATGCTCTCTCTTCTACCGAGGCAATTAAGAAGATTTTCACTTCTGCATCAGGGATAACATGGGTTCCAATATCCCTTCCATCCATGACGACTCCCCGGTGCTCTGCTAACCGTTTTTGCCTATTGACCATTTCTTCTCGAATACTACGGTGTTTTGCCACAATAGATACTTGTGTTGTTACCGCTTGATTTCGAATATCTGTTGTCACATCTTCATTATCAAGTAGCACAATTTGCTCTTCTTCAGATTGACGGAAGGATATGTTCGTATTAAGGAGCAATTCTTTCAACCCTTCTTCGTCTTCAACATCTACACCTGTTTGCAACGCCTTCAGTGTAATAGCCCTGTACATTGCACCTGTGTCAATGTACACATACGTTAATCGTTTTGCTACAATCTTTGCCACTGTGCTTTTTCCCGCAGCAGCGGGGCCATCGATGGCAATCGCAATTTTCCCTTTGCTCATGTATGTACCTCCTTGTTTTCTCCTAAACAAAGAAAAAGCAGGTTTCCCCCTGCTATTATGTCTACAAAATCATATCATATTGATGGAAAAGATGCTATTATTCCCCTTCAAATACTCCTATATATTCATAAATTGGATTGAAATACATATTTATGTCTGTGTTTAATAAAACCCATTGGGTAATCAAGAGTAAAATAGCATGACAAATGAGAAACAAGTTCAGGATGCGTTCCAACTTTTTCACTATGACCATCCTTTTTTTGTCCTTATCTTTTCCTCATTTCTTTTAATTATTCCGGATATTGTACTTCCTGCCCCGTTTTTCCAATTGCTTTTCAAAACAATACCGAATAATTTCTTGTTGATCTTGTTCGATAATGTCGGTGAATTGTAAAGAGGCGTACTCCACCGTTTCATTCTCGTCTGTATCATAAAATATGCGAACAACCTTTGCCCTTGCATTAATGTAATGATATTCATTAGATTTGAATGGCAGTACGAGCCATACGTGTATTATAGATCCTTTTTGAATAAACGGTGTATGGCCAGTCTCAATTGCTAAACCTCCCCCACTTAAATCCACTGTTTTAGTCGTAAAAGGAGAGAATGTTTGATGAGAATCTCGAACAGAAACATCTAACTCTGCAGGAACCCGAAGAAATTTCCTTCTTTGGATTTTCATGAGCTGGTCATCACCTGGATACGACATATGAAGTACCGGTGCTTGTTCATTTCCCCTTCCTGTTACTTCCGTTCGGAAAGTATAAACCGCTTCATCCTTCCCAAGAAACTTTGCGATACATTCTGTTCCAGTAAAAAGAAACTCCGGCTTACCGGTCTCTGGATTGACTGGATACTCAATATGAAGCGTTTGGTCATGTATATCTACAATTTCAGTTGTAAATGGTTGTCGGTCCCGAAAATCATCTTGAGCTAATGCTAACGTTAATTTGGCGCCTACATAAATCAATGAAATCCCTCTTCCTAAAAAAACGGTTTATATGATTTTATTATGACAAAAAAGGAAGGAAAGAGAAAGATAAAAAACGGACTTGATTAACACAAGTCCGCTTCTGATTACGCTGCTCGTTCAAAGTTTATTTCTGTCTGTTTCATTTTTTCTACTTGCTCTTCAAATCCGTCTTGAGCGTTAATGTAAATTCTATATGTTTCATCACCTAATGTACCGAAGAATTCATAACAAAGTACTTCATCACCTAAATCATTCACAATAACTGCCATTCCGTCTTCTTGAATTTCTACATTCGGATTTACTTTCGCCATTGCTTCTTCTTTTGTTAGCTTCGGTTCATCCAAATCCCGGTCATGGTGATTTACGATATACTCTCTAGCTGATATACCAATAATATCCCCATTATCTAAGGCGACCTTAACTTGAACCGAATCCGGGTAAATTTTCACCCCATCTTGTGTATATACAAAAGAGTATACCCCTACATTGTTAAATTGCACACTATTAAATGCTTCCATATTGTCGTAGCCTTGTTTCTTTAAGAAAGAAGAGGCTTTATTCATTCCATCATGTAAACTTAAAGATTGTTCTTTTAAATCTCGATTTTGTATCATCGAAATAATATATCCACCTGTTTCTGTAATGTCTAAATATCCATGTTTTCCGTTTTCGTCAAAGGAGGCAGAAAACATTTTGATATCCGCCCCATCACCGGTGGACGTTATTTTTACGTTTGTATTCTGTTCTAAATCAAACACATCTTTTACGATGGATCTGACGTCGTCTTCATTCACTTTCTTACCTTTTATTTCAATTTTTCCTTCTTCTTTCTTATTTAATATTCCTGTCAGTTCGGTTTGCATGGATCCTTCGGAATATTCTTCTACACTCTTTTCAACTGTTTGAAAGCCATCAATGATCGTGTTATCCGCTTGTTTATCTTTAGTCGCTAATGCAATTTGGACATCCATCCAACGTAAGTTTTCTTTTAATACGATATGTTGTACTTGCCGTAACTCCCTGCGGATTTCTCCAGATTGCTGGTATAAGCTTTCCAACATTTTTACTTCTTCATCAGTAAGGGGATCATCATCCAGTCCCCTTACCGCAGTACGGTAAGAAAATTCTCCTATATTGGACAAAAACTCTTCTGTTTTATTAAAAGGTAAGAGAGCTAAGGGTAATTGCCCAACTTCTGAATGGGCTTCAGATGTTAAACGCCATATTTCAGCAAGTTGAGGAGATAGGCTGCTTGCCGAATTCATAGCTAAAACTGTACCAATTTCATCGTGTATTAAATCAATATGGTATGTTAGATCGTGGAACGCTCGCTGATAGTTGTTCTCAGCTTGGATTAATATTGCATTCTTTTCTTGGTGCTCTTGGTAACCCCAGACAGCCACACCGATTACAAGTACTGATAATACCGAGATGATTATCCAGCGAAACATGATGTCACTCCTTTCCAACTACTTACAAAAGATATGTTGACCGATTCGCTTAATTTGTGGTCGAGAAAAAATCCATGAGGATGTAGCAGTTCTTGGATTATAGTAATATAGAGCATCACCGGATGGGTCCCAACCATTAATTGCATCGATAACCGCTTGTCGTGCAGTATCGTCTGGCGTTAACCATATTTGTCCATCAGAAACAGCTGTAAAAGCTCTTGGTTCAAATATGACTCCCGATACTGTGTTAGGGAATGTAGCACTTTCGACACGGTTTAATATTACCGCCGCAACCGCTACCTTTCCTACATAAGGCTCTCCTCTTGCCTCACCGTGGACCGCATTTGCCATTAACCGAATATCATTTTGTGAGTAACCATTTGGAATGTTTTGTGAAGCAGGTTCAGGACTTTCTTCGTTCCCTTGCTCTTCGTTTTGCGGGGGAGTCTGATCGTCTGCCCCACCATTGTTCTGCTGTTGTTGAACATTTGGTTCACCAGCATCACCGGGTTGTTCTGTTCCTTGGTTTGGTTGTTGTTGTAGCTCTTGACCTTCGTTATTTGGCTGCTCCGTTCCTTGATTGTTTGGTTGTTGTTCTGCACCTTGATTATTGGGCTGGTCTGACCCTTGATTGTTTTTCTTTTGAATACCTTGGTCATTTTGCTGTGGTGTCGTTTCGTTTTGTTTCAGTGGGACATTCTTCTTTAAATCAATTTTTCGTTTTGTCTGCTTTTCAAGTGCCATACCACCGTAATGGGTGAATTCGTTACCTTCACGTAATTGCTTAAAAACCCAATCCTTATGGTATTCTGTTGCACGTTCTAACATTTCTTTCGTTTTCTCACCAACTAAACCGTCTACTTTCCGTAGACCAAATTCTTTCTGGAAGTTCCGTACAGCCCAATATGTTCCCCATTGAAATACGCCATCAATATCACCGTGATAAAAACCGATATATTGCAGTCTAGCCTGCAATTCAATAACGTCATCTCCAGAGGATCCTCTTTGTAGAATACGAGGGCTAAATGCTTCTGATGTATTATTCTTATCAAAATGAGATAGAGGAATAATTGACAAAAACAACAGGGTTAATAGGAAACAAATAAACATTTTCATTTTCATTGCGATTCCTCCTGTTAGTAAAAACAACTTGATTTCCTTTATATGTTTTGTTGAATCACTATTTTTATACAAAAAAAGCCCACCTCACAAGAGGCGGGACGGAATTCTATGAAATGTGTGATCAGAGAAATAAGAAAATCAAAAAATGTTTAAAAGACAACGGATTCATTCGAGGCTAACAATACTCCGAGCTTAATGCGGGCCTTTTTACTGTCATAATCACTTCCTAGTATGGCTCCTCTATTAACAAGATCGTACGCACTGCCTTCATAATCATATGTTGTATAAACGGCACCTTCTTCCGAACTAGTCGTAATGACGACTGTAACACCAGCGTTTATAGTTTTTTCCACTTCTTCCATCATAAATGGGGAGACTTGCCCCCGCCCTACCCCTTCTATAACAATTCCTTCTGCTCCATTTTCTCTTGCAGCTTTAATAAAAGTACCGTCGATGTTCATATACGTCTTCACAATATCCACCTTTGGTATTGCCCTCTTAAGTTTATATGCGTCCCTTTTGACAGGCAATTGAAACACTTGTACTTTATCATTATCAATAATTCCTAAATACCCGAAACCAAATGCATTAAAACCTTGTATATTAGAGGCATGTTCTTTCTTCACATATTTTGCTGCAAATATACGCTCATTAAATACGACAACTGTCCCCACGCGAACAAGTTGTTCAGAACATGCGGTATAAATTGCATGTCGTAAATTAATAAAAACGTCGCTCCCTAAGTCTAAGGGTGAACGCTGTGAGCCAGTGACTACAACTGGACGATCATCTTGAACGGTTAAATCAAGAAAGTAGGCTGTTTCTTCTAACGAGTCCGTTCCGTGGGTAACGACAACTCCTGAAACATCATTACTTTGAAAATGAAAATCAATCCGTTCTTGTAATTGTTTTAAGTCCACAAATGTAAGATGCATGCTCGGTTTTTGGAACAATGAATCAACTTGAATTTCAATTTCTTCCGGTAAGTTACAAATTTTTGCTAGTTCCTCCCCAGTCATTGCGCCTGAGGTTAATTTACCTGACGCTTCATTTGGTACACTAGCAATGGTTCCCCCTGTTGTAATGAGTACGACCTTTTTCATCATCTCTCTCCCTTACTTCGTCAATTCGCGTATACGTTTCGCAATTAAACCACCATGAAATCTGCCGTTTTCAATAAAAATCTCGTTATTATTATAGCCTGCGGCAATCACACCCGCGACAAAAATCTGTGGAATGTTCGTTTCCATTGTATCCGGATTAAATTGAGGCCTTCCACTCTCTTGATCGATTTCAATTCCCATTTTGGTTAAAAAGCTTTGATCTGGATGGTAGCCAGTCATCGCAAATACGAAATCATTATCAATAGCTTTCTCTTCTCCATCTACTTCATAATACACCTTATCTTCCGTTATCGATAATACTTCCGCATTAAATACCATTTTAATTTTCTCATGTCGAACTAACGAATCAAATAATGGGAGGATCCACGGTTTAACACTTTTTGAATACTCACTTCCTCGGTATAGGACAGTGACATTCGCTCCAGCTTTTTCTAATTCTAACGTAGCATCAACAGCGGAATTCTTTCCGCCGATCACAGCGACATTTTGGTTGAAATAAGGGTGTGCCTCATGAAAGTAATGTGATACTTTCGCTAATTCTTCTCCTGGAACACCTAGAATATTTGGTTGATCGTAATAACCTGTTGCTATGATCACAAACTTAGCACGATAGGCCTTCTCTTCACCAGTTTGTTTTATTGAATGAATAATAAATTCATTGTCCTGTTTATGAACATTCGTCACTTTTTCGTACGAATGAACACGAATGTTTTTTCGTTGAGCGACTGTCCGGTAATATGTTAACGCTTCGTTTCTGACCGGTTTTTGTTTTTCTGATATAAAAGGAACATTTCCAATTTCTAATTTATCACTTGAACTAAAAAACGTTTGATGAGTCGGATAGTGATAAATAGAGTTTACAACATTTCCTTTTTCTATAAGCAAGGGGTTAATCCCAATTTTTTGCAGTTCAAGTGCAGCAGAAATACCACATGGTCCTGCACCAACAATAATCACTTGCTCTTCTTGCATGGTTTTTCAACTCCCCTAATATGTTAAATGACATCTATATCATCATATGTAATAAACAAAAAACATCCCCTACCATCATCATGATAGGAGATGCTTTATAAATAATCAACAGATAACCATTAAATCCAACCGCGGAATCGGGCTGCTTCAGCCATTTTACGTACGCCCACCATATATGCAGCTAATCGCATATCAATTTTTCGATTTTGCGACGTATCGTACACATTATTAAATGCTTTCACGATGACTTTCTTTAATTTTTCTTCCACTTCTTCTTCCGTCCAGTAATAACCTTGGTTATTTTGCACCCATTCAAAGTATGAAACAGTAACTCCGCCAGCTGATGCTAATACATCCGGCACGAGTAAAATACCTCGTTCTGATAATATTTTCGTCGCTCCTAACGTAGTGGGACCATTTGCTGCTTCCACAATGATACTTGCTTTAATGTCATGAGCATTTTTTTCCGTAATTTGGTTAGCAATCGCCGCTGGAACGAGAATGTCACAGTCTAGTTCTAACATCTCGTCGTTCGATAACGTCTCATCAAATAAATTTGTCACAGTTCCAAAACTGTCACGTCGATCTAATAAATAGTCTATATCCAGGCCATTCGGGTCATGAATCGCACCTTGTGCATCGGATATCGCAATTACTTTTGCACCTGCATCGTGCATAAATTTGGCCAAAAAGCCTCCTGCATTACCGAATCCTTGAACGATCACTCGAGCACCTTGTATATCAATGCCTTTTTTCTTTGCTGCTTCTTCAATACAAATGGTTACACCTCTAGCCGTTGCAGTTTCACGTCCATGTGAACCTCCAAGTACCAGTGGTTTCCCTGTTATAAATCCTGGATTGTTAAATTCGTCAATCCGACTATATTCATCCATCATCCAAGCCATAATTTGAGAGTTTGTAAATACATCCGGGGCAGGTATATCTTTTGTTGGCCCAACGATTTGGCTAATCGCTCGGACATAACCACGACTTAATCGTTCCAGCTCACGGAAGGACATTTCCCGTGGGTCACAGACGATACCACCCTTACCTCCACCGTATGGTAAATCTACAATACCAGCTTTTAAACTCATCCAAATGGATAACGCTTTTACTTCTTTTTCGTTAACATCTGGGTGGAATCTAACTCCACCTTTTGTTGGCCCAACAGCATCATTATGTTGTGCACGGTATCCTGTAAAAACTGTCACCGTACCGTTATCCATTCGAACGGGTATCCGAACTGTCATTAATCTTACAGGTTCCCTCAATAATTCATACGCCTCATCCGGATAACCCAATTTATCTAAAGCACTCCGTATTACGGTTTGTGTTGATCTTAGAACATCCATATTCTCCTTGTTCTCTTTCGAAGAATCTGCTGGTTTGTCGGCTACCATTTACTTACCTCCTATGAAATATCAATAACTCCTAAATGATTCCTGCTTTCAAAAAATAGTATACACCTTCATAGTGAATATGCAACAAATACCATTCACTTTTTCCGTTTTTCTAAGAATAATCCCGAAAGCGATTTCATTATAATTCTATATCCTTATTGTTGCAACGATATGTGAATAAATTTTTCAATCATATCTTCATAGGAAATACCAACAGCTTTTGCTGCGTCAGGAAATAAACTTGTCGGAGTCATACCTGGTAAAGTATTAACCTCAAGGATAAAAGGGATGTTTTCTTCCGTGACGATAAAATCTACACGTGAATATGTTTCACATCCCATCAATTGATGGGCTAACACTGCATATTTTTGAATAGTAGCGGCTATATCATCATCCAGTTTAGCGGGTACAATATGTTCACTACCTCCGACCTTATATTTTGATTCGTAATCGTAATAGTCGTTCTTCGGAATAATTTCAATGATCGGTAAAGCTTCTTCTTTTCCTTTTTCGCCCCAAACTGCTACCGTAACTTCTCTTCCTTTTACATAATCTTCTACAATAATTTCATCATCATGTTGAAAGCCTTCTGCAATGGCTTTTCCAATATCGTCTTCATTTTGGACAATCGTTAAACCGAGTGTGGAACCCTCTTGATTAGGTTTAATAACGAAAGGTGGCGTAAAATGTTGTAACACTTGCTCCCGTAGCGTACCATCGTTTTCGTATTTTGCATAAGTTCTACTTTTGGCAGTTGGTATACCGTTATAATCAAATATTTGCTTTGCCTTTGATTTATCCATTGCCAGTGCGGATGCAAGAACACCGGATCCGACATACGGTATGTTAGCCATATCTAATACACTTTGGACTTTTCCATCTTCTCCATATTTCCCATGCAATCCAATAAACACTAGATCTACATCTAATTTTGTTATTTCCGTTATATGATTAGGATGAAAGTCAATACCTATTACCTCATGTCCTTTAGCTTTTAAGGCGTTCATCATTCCTGTACCTGTAGACAAGGAAACCTCTCGTTCTCCAGAAACACCTCCGTACAATACTGCTATCTTCATCCAGCACACTCCTATCTTATGAAACTCAGTTTCACTTCATATTACCATGTTTTGTACATGTGAAAAACATAACTAACGAACCGGGTTATGAAGCAAAATATTTCACGACTTCCTCAATCGCATTTCTTTTTACGATTTCTTTTCCGTATTCTTGTAATCGAATGGACGTCACTGTACTTGGTGACGAATATTCAGACATTATAGCAATAAGATCTTCACGATTTAAACGAGTTAACTGTTGTTCATCAAGATGCATATAATATTGCTGTTCCATATGGTAAATATCTCCTCCCGAAACCCCTATACGGTGGAGTCGATGACAAAGACCAATCACCGATTCGAAAGAAGCGAATGAAAAAATAAATTCTTTACTTTCATCTAAGGTCACTTTCATTTCAATAAACTCATCATCTACATAATCTAAATCTTGTGTAACAACAATAAGCATACCTTGCGCATTTAATAAATGCACTTGCACTAAAATAACCCCATCTAGATCTATACCAAGCTCTTCGCTAGCTTCAAAAAGCATCTCTTGAAATAAACGATGTGCTTGCGGAAAGTCATACCATAGTTCTTCCCGAGAAAAACCCCGTTCCTCTAAATCATCAAAGGTGAGGAAAATCTTAAATTTATTAACGCCTAGACGTTCTAACCGCATGGCAACACCCCCGCCTAATTGTATTAATATTAGTTTATGTTATGCTCATCGAAAAAGTTGCATGTTCTTCATGAACTGTTTTACTATTTTTCCTTTTGGAGATGGAAAACGTGACATTCGGCATTCGTTCCTAATCGTAGTGGTAAATTCGTTGTACCATATCCCTCGCTAACAAACATATAAGTGTTCCCTTTTTTTCTTAGACCACCTTTTGGATATAACCCCCATCCAAATAATCGAATTTGTCCTCCATGGGTATGTCCGCTAAACATCACATTCGTCTTACTTTTTTGTTGATCAGATAATATGTCAAAAGCTGATGGATCATGTGCTGCTAATATTACGTAGTCCCCAATACGACTGTATGGTTCATTCGGTTGTGCTGAACGATATTTCAAACAGTCTAATCCTACTAAGCTAATCCTTTTGTTCTCCATTTCGAATTGAACAAGGTCATTCGTTAAAGCATGTACACGATGTTTCATTAGTAGTGCGTCTAAATCTTGGTACTTTGCCTCGTAATCATTATTGCCCCATACAAAATAGATTGGTGCGCGTAACTCCTTTAAGGAAATAATGTTTTTCTCTACTTGTTCAAGGGGAACCCCCTGTTCCCACAGGTCTCCTCCAATAAGAACAAGGTCAATATGTTTTCTCTTCACTTGGATTAATGTATTTTGTTGAATTAACCGTCTATGTACATCTGATATAAAAAATATCGTCAACCCTTGTTCAACGGGAAAGTGAGGATCTTTTATGGTACGGATGTCTAGAACGTCATGGTGTGCTCTACGAAACATATAAAAGATTACGCTAACTCCAATGATAATAAACAACAAAAAGATCGTTAACATGAACAGATTCCTCTCAATCGAACCTATATTGATTTCATCTTAAGATAAATTGAACCCTCTGATTCATCAGAGGGTTACGTATATTCATTCTATTACATTTCTTTCACATCTAAAATCCGAAAACCGGATTTTTCTAGTTTGTCGATAAATTTTTTAATGTTATCCTTCTTTTCCACCTTTAAAACAATTCGTCTTGCCATTTTATCAGTTTCATCAAATGTTGCCAATGATATGACATTTTCTTGATAATGTTTAATGAGCTCCGCCAAACGGGGAATTCGTCCTTCCGCTTCAATAGATGTAAAAGCAATTCGAATTCCTTCTCTTTTCATCCCAAAGGCACTTTGAAATTGCTCTATCGTATCAAAACGGGTTACGATTCCGACGAATTGATGCTTTTCGTTCGTAACAGCGAGAACCGGGAACCCTTTAAAGTTTGTTAACGTCTCTTCAAAAACATCATCTTCGTTAATATAAAGCTTTTCATAATCGGCAATATCTTTCACAGTGCTCGTTTTTAAGAAACGGTCTTTTTCTACATCTCCAGCTTTAAAAAATGCTTCATAAATTAATTGCTTCGTTACCATGCCTTTAAATATATTGTCCTCAACAACAGGCATTGCTTCAATATCTTCTGTTTGTAATGTATGTAATACACTATACAACGTATCATGTATTCCTGCTATAAAACATTCATGTTTCGGCTTCATTACGCTTTTAACAAACATCATTATCACCCCATCACATTTCTTACATACATATATTCACAATTTTCCATTATATTCCTAATCCAGAAAGACGAGGTGATGTTTTATTATTTAGTCGGGAAAGGAATTCGTAATGTTTCACCTACAGTAATGTGATCGTGTTCAATATTATTCACTGCTTTCAAGCGTTCCACCCAAACATTAGCATTGTCGTTAGGATAGTATTGTTGAACAATGCTCGTAAGTGTATCTCCTTCCTTCACTTCATAATCAATATAGTCTTGGTTCTCATCTTCACCAATTTCATTATTGTGACTAATAATAAAGACTTCTTCAATATGCCGCTCATTTTCAGTATCTGTTGCGGTTGCATGATCGTGTTCATTACTTAAATAAAAAGGGATAAAGGCAATAAAAAGGATAAATAGAAGTACAAAAGTACGAATTAGTAAAAAACTTGTTCTCTTCTTTTTTCTCTTATGATTTCTGTTATGGACTTCACTTCTAGGTGGTAGCGGAAGACTGTCATCATTTTCGACGGTTCCCTCATGTTTCGCAGGCTCTGGTAAAGAAGACCTATGTTTTTGTTGATGATATGCCTTTCTAGACATCAACTTCATCACCTCTTTTAAACCGAATGTAAAGTGCTAATAAAAAATCAATAGTAAAATGGGTCGTCATCGTTACGGCTAGATTACCGGTAAGCTCGTATGTATATCCTAACAGAAAACTAACTACGAGTACGGAACCAATTAAAACCGGTTTCCGTAGATAACGGATATGTGCCAGTGCAAACGCTACACTTCCAACGACAAAACCAAATACCGTATGAATTACACCCCGAAAAAGTATTTCTTCAGAAAGCGACACGACTAACGCAATCAGGAATATTTCTTGAATGTTACGGTTACGGAAAATTCGTTCATTAATTCCCCCGTCATCAAAATATTCTGCAGGGAGTATTCGAATACTTAGGACATTCATGAAAACAATAAGAACTCCTGGTACTAAGCCATATAATACGATATCCTTCCCGTTCATGGAAAATAGCTCAAGCCACTTTTGTAAGGAGGGAAACAGAAAAAGACTACTGATAAATGCGATGAAGATAAAAATGAATTGGGAATAATACAATTGTCGTACTAGTTCCTCATCCGTCAGTGACGCTACGATTTCAGCTTGACTTTTTCTTTTTTTCATTACGTTCCCCCTGATGGAATAATTTTTTTAATTCTTCCTCCCAACTGACTTCCCCTTGCGATTTCTCAACTTGAATTAGTTCCGGCTTCCATTTCGAAAAGGTAAAGTCACAATTGTCACAACAATATTCTTTTGGGGTTTTGATCCCTTTTTGAAACGATTGATATAACATTTTTCTTCTACAATTGTCCGTATTCATCCAATTCAGCAGCGTCATCAAACCTTTTTGCTTTTCCACCATTCGCTTCTGTTGTAACGTGACGAGATGTGATTCCACCTCACACCAGTCAACTTCTGTTTGCTGAAGTACTTGATGTTTCTCCAATTGAAATTTTATAAAGTTCCATTGTGTTTCATTTACATTCGTCTCTGTTTGGATATAATCTATTGTACGTTGTAAAGGTTTGTCCACTTGCTTATTTTGTAATATTTGTAAAGATACTTTAATTTGTTGTTTTGTAGGCAATTCTTGCTCCATTAAAAACTGTGGAATTTCTTCATCACCTTGAGAATATAACAATAAACTTACACTACCACCGCCGTCTCTACCCGCCCGTCCAACTTCTTGGATAAATGATTCAACTTGGCTTGGCATATGAAAATGAATCACCATTCGTACATTAGGCTTGTCTATCCCCATGCCAAATGCACTCGTACAACAAATTACATCAAGTTGATTATTCATAAACTGGTTTTGGATAAGAAGGCGGTCCTCTGTTTCCATGCCACCATGGTAATAAGCAACCCGTAACTTGGGCAGACGCTGCTTTAATTGTTCACTTACCCGTTCACACCACATTTTAGACGAAAAATAAATCATCGCCGGTACTGGGAATTGTTTTAAAACTTCCACAACTCGCTCTGTTTTCTCGAACCAGTTGCTTACTTTTTCAACTGTAAATGTAATGTTATCCCGGTCCATAGGGAATATTTGCTTATCCATCTTCGGTCGACCAAGCTGTTCTATGATATCTTCTTGTACTTTAGGAGTAGCAGTTGCACTTAATGCTAGCACTTGAGGGTCGTTTAATTTCGTTAATACATCTTTCATTTTCAAGTAATCCGTTCGAAATTCATGACCCCATTGGGAAATGCAGTGAGCCTCATCCACAACAAATAATGAAATGGTCAATGTCTGTAATCGTTTCAAGAACAAATCATTTTGTAACATCTCCGGGGAACAAAAGATCATATCGTACTTGTCAATGCTTTCATATATGGCCATCTTTTCCGACTGTTCAAGGAAACTATTTACGGCTACCACTTTTTTAAACCCTTTTCCTTTTAATTGTTTCACTTGATCTAACATTAAGGAGATAAGGGGAGATACGATGATGACCTTACCCTTTAAAAAAAGAGAAGGTAATTGGTAGCATAACGATTTTCCTGTCCCTGTTGGTAAAATACCTAATACATCTTGACCGTCAAGCAATCGTTCAACAATTTCTTTTTGACCTTTACGAAACGTTTCAAATCCAAAATGCTTTTTAAGCGCTTCTGTAAGCACATTCGCATCCATCTTTTATTCCCCTCCCTTCTCTTGAAACTGAGCCCTTGCTAACACGACACGTATTGAAAAATAATCAACATTTCCTTCCAAAGCCTCTTTAATTTCTTTTAAACGTTTCGTTTTTGTGCGCTCAACAACTGCTATAATTTGTTTTTCTATATGTTCAGAAATAAATGGACGAATATCAAAAGTACGATCTACATGAGCAATCTCAACGATATGGTCTTGTATTGTACTTACTTTTAACCCTCTTATTCGGGCGAGATCATTTATACCATGTCCTTGTTTTAACATGTCATATGTCTTTTTCGTTGATAATGTTAACGGTAAAGAAGGTTGGTGTTCAGGTATAAATTGGTTTAACGCTGGAAAAGACGTCTGATTACGTGTAATCTCCTTCATGATGAAATGAATGCAACTTTGCAAAGTCATTTTTACGTCGTGTATCGATGCATTATGTTTCTTCGCAATTTGATCCGTACTGGCCCCATAACGGTGGGCACCGGACATCCGTGAGACGACCATAGAAGCATAATCGGTCGGTAAATCGGATAAGATTTGATGCAACTCTTCATAAAGTGTGAAAAAAACTGATTCTAACTCTGATTTATGTCTCGCATAAAAGCGTTTGGTCCACTGCACTATAGTACGGTCTTCAATAACTGGTAAAAACGTCTTCTCATTCCCGAGCATATTTGACCCTATTTGTATAAATAATAATAAACGTAACCAAAATGCTGGAGCTGACTGATGGTATGAATATCCATCCAGCCAATTAACACCAACTTCTTTATTTTCCAATGCTCTTAAGCCAACACTCGTAATAAAGATTCGTTTGTTCTCTATGTAAACGAGTTGTTCATTCATTAATTTGCGTAACACTTGTTCGAATTGATCTCGGCGTAGTTCCTTATAGATACCAAAGTATTGGTCAACACCAAACACCTTCGCATCTTGTATTGTTTGGGATGATCGTTTTCCAATTAACAGATGATAAACGGAAGCGGCGCTTCGTTCTTTATGGATGCTTTGAAAGCATGTTAATAATATTTGTTCGAACACGATACTCACTCCGTTTATGTTTGTGTGACCATTTGATAAAAACCTTCCGAAATAGCCTTTTTTCTACAAATTGTATAATAAAATGATAATACAGTTAATTTAAGTTGAAAAGTTTTATTATCAGTTTTACAATATGTGAAGGGCAAACTTGTCTATATCGAACATTTTTTATCGTTTTTATACAAGTAGGAGGGTTTTCAATATGGCAAAATATACGATTGTAGATAAAGAAACTTGTATTGCTTGCGGTGCTTGCGGAGCAGCGGCTCCTGACATTTACGACTACGATGATGAAGGTATTGCCTTTGTTATTTTAGACGATAATAAAGGTACAGCAGAGATTCCAGAAGAGTTACATGAGGACATGGAAGATGCTTTTGACGGATGTCCTACTGATTCTATTCGAGTGGCAGATGAGGCATTTGACGGGGATCCAGATAAGTTTGAATAAAAGAAATGAACCCTTTACAGCATGCTGTAAAGGGTTTTTTTTCTTATTTCAACTCGGTTATAAAGTTAATTCCGTGTGGTACCGTTATTTCTTTACTTAAGTCATAAGGTCCAAAAGATTGACCATTGATGTCACTGTCAAATAGTACTTTTTCAAAGCCAAATGATTTCGCAGTCATAAGAACAGCATCAATCATTGTTACCATCTTCTCTTCTTCATTAACATGATTTTTCAACTGAATTGTTAGTACATCCTCGTTTTCTTCTACACTGTCAAATTCAATCCCATTCGGTATTGCCTCATATACATATGGTAAATCTTCATCTTCTCTCATCATTTCCAACGCTTGATCAATGTCTCCATTATTAGGTCCTTCAAGAGGGATTAAATATTGGAACCCATCTTCTGTTTCAAATCGTTTATAAATAAAATTTTGCATAGAAATATTTTCCTTGGAGATGAATCCTGAGTGTGGGAACTCCACCCCTTCTTCACCTTTATGTTTATAGTGAAGCGTTTTATAACCTAATGTTCCAAATGTATAGTGTAATGCTTTCATAAATAAATATTCAGCACTAGATCCTTGAAATGTTCGTTCACCAATGTCCACGGTTACCTGGTCAAATTCCGGTTGAAGGTTGAATGAAACATCTGCAAATAATTGATTATCAATCATTGGTTCGATATTCGGTAACATTTCCTCAATTCGTCTTAGATTGTCTGTGAAATCCTTATGATTTTTATCAACTAAAAACGTTACAGGTACTAAATAGTTATAATATTGTACTTCAGGCAAATATATTGTTAACGCTTGTTGTTGTGCCGAAATTTCGCGAACTGCACTGGAACCGGATAAATTCGATTCACTATTGTCCATAAATGTATTATACTGATCTCCATTTTGGCTTTCGGCAACTTCAGGCTTGGATTCTTCTTCCGGTTCTACTTCGATACGATTTTCATCAACTGCTTCATCGGCGCTATCTTCCAATTGTGAAAATTGATCTGTACTGTTGTTACTTAGAAATATTGTACTAAAAATGATTAGAAAAAAAGCGACAGCTGTTGCTAGGGAGGGAAGTACCCATTTCCGTTTCATTGGGCTCACATCCCGTTTATCTTGTAGACGACGAGAAATATTCCAGTATAGTTCATCGACATCCTGCTTATCTTCGATATCGGGCATTTGCTGCAAAAGCGCTTTTATTTTTTCTTCATGTTGGTTATCTTGCTTCATAGTGCATGCCCCCCTCGTCACCTTTCATAATTTTCTTTAATGTTTTTATTGCCCGGTGCTGGGTTGTCTTTACCTTACTCTCTGTCCAACCTAATACATCGGCTGTTTCTTGAATCGACAGCATTTGGATATATCGCAAAATAACGACTGATTGCTGGTCAATTGTACATTGATGTAAACATTGATACATTTTTCCTATCTCTTCGTTTTTTTGTGCAATTTCCTCTGGTAATGGTTTTTCATCAGGGATAAAGTCACCTTTATCGTCCCAATTGAAAACATCCATCACCCTTCGCTTCTTCCTCTTCTGCTTGCGTAAATAATCAATCGCTACATGGCGAGCAATTGAATATAGCCACGTTTTTTCACTACTCTCGCCTTTAAAGGAATGAAAAGATTTTAACACTTTCACATACACATCTTGAACGAGATCCTCAGCTAATGATCGATCTTTTACCATGTAAAATAAAAAACGAAATAAATCGTGATGATATTTTTCATATAATTCATGAAAGACATCTTTCATTTAATATGCCTCCCGTTCACTAAACTTTGACATCTCTAGTAGACAAAAGTTACACGTATGATTGTGTAGATATGCATTATTCTATCACATCAGTGACCACAAAAAGAAAAACTTATTTGGCAGTACCAAATAAGTTTTTTCATATGAAACAAGAATAATCGTGGTAATAACCTAAGATTTGATGGTTTTTGGCAAATAAAACTCGAAAGATGTCCCTTCATTCACTTTACTATGGACTTGTATGCTTCCATTGTGTGCGTCAACGATATTTTTCGCAATAGCAAGACCTAAACCTGTCCCTGTATTATCATTACTTCTCGTCCTTGCCTTATCGCTTTTATAAAAGCGTTCGAATATAAAGGGTAAATCTTCCTCTGGTATACCACACCCTGTATCTTTAACTCGGAAATTCAGTCTATCTTCATCTTCAATTACAGATAGGGTAACCGTACCATCCTCTGAAGTATGACGAATCGCATTATCAATTAAGTTCGTTAACACTTGCTCAATTCGATCAGGATCAAAGGTAGCTTCTACATTTCTGATTTCAAATTGTCCTTGTAAATCCACTTGCTTATCCTCAGCAACCCCTCGAAACTTTCGAACGACTTTATCCAAATACGGCTTTAAGTTAACTGACTGCATATGCAACTGTATTTGGCCTGCTTCCATTCTTGCCAGGTCTAATAAATCGTTTACGAGGCGTCCAATTCGCAATGATTCATCATAGATGATTTTCGCTAATTCATTACGTTCCTCTTTTGATTGTGCAATCCCATCTACTATCGCTTCACTGTAGCCTTGAAGCATTGATATCGGTGTTCTTAGTTCATGGGAAACATTGGCAATAAAGTCTTTCCGAAGTTTGTCCAGCTTCCGCTCTTCTGTCATATCACGAATTACTGCAACAGCTCCACGAACAAAAGACTGATCATACAAAGGAGACATAATCATAACGTAGTTACGCCCTTGCACACTGATTTCTGTCATCACTTCACGTTCATCGTTTACCACTTCCTCCAACGTCTGACGTAACTCGTTAGGAAGTTGATCATAATTGTTGCCCCCGGTATTCTTTTCGAAGAAGTACGAGTTTAAGAACCGTTTAGCCGGTGGATTCGTAACGATCATATCTCCACTTCTATTTAACGTAATCACACCATCAGCCATGGACAAGAGAATACTGGACAACTGCTCTTTTTCTTGGCTTAATGCTTGGATATGATATTTTAACTGACTTCCCATTCGGTTAAATCCTTTTGCTAATTCACCAATTTCATCACGTGTTAAAATGGGAACCTTCGTATGAAACTCCCCTGTTTCTAACTCACGAACTGCTTTTCTCATTTGAATCAAAGGGGAGGTAATACGGGTAGATAAGAAAAACGCAAAAAACGTTGTTAAAATGATAGCAATACCCGCGGCATACCAAATAAACTTAGTCGTTTGTGATGTTGTTTCATGAATGATATCTAACGATTGGTAGACAAATACTGCCCCTTCATGATAATCAAGTGGCATACCAATCATTAAAATTTCGTTGTCTGTATTCGGTAATGTTGTTTTCTTCGTTAATGGACCTTCATGCTGCAGTACTTTTACCAAATCTTGATTAGAAAAAAACCATCCAACATCTACATTAGGTAACCCTTCATTATCAGGTCCTTCTGATAACCAATAATCATCTCGATTATAAATGACAGCTACTCTACTAGAGGAATCAACCATTTGTTTTAACGTCTTTTCTACAAGATCCCGATCATCATATTCTTCTACAACATTTCTTACTTGAATTGATATTTGTCTTAAATCTTGTTCCGCATCTTGCTCGTGAAAGTTTTCAAAATACTGTAGTAACAGAATGGTTAAAATAAAAAGAACAAAAGAGACGAGTAGAATAATTGTGAACCATAGTTTAACAACGACACTTCGCCAAAACATTACTGTTCAGAGACCTCGAATTTATATCCTACTCCCCACACTGTTACAATCATTTTCGCTGCGTCTTCAGAAACTTTGTTTAGTTTCTCCCGAAGACGTTTTACATGTGTATCAACCGTCCTTAAATCACCAAAGAATTCGTAGTTCCACACTTCTTTTAACAAAACTTCCCGCTCAAATACTTTATCGGGTGAACTAGCAAGGAAGTAGAGTAATTCATACTCTTTCGGCGTAAGCGTCACTTCCTGACCGTTAGCTTTCACTCGATGTGCATCTTTATCAATCGTTAAATGAGGGAAAACGATGATATCACTTGATTTCGCTTCTGTGTGTAAATATTTCGTCTTCGAGGACCGACGTAGCAGTGCTTTCACCCGCAGCACAACTTCCCTCGGACTAAAGGGCTTTACGATATAATCGTCTGTTCCAACTTCAAACCCTTGAACCCTGTTTGTTTCTTCCCCTTTAGCCGTTAACATTATAATCGGCGTTGCCTTTCTCTCACGCAGACGTTCACAAACTTCTATACCGTCCATTTCCGGCATCATTAAATCAAGCAAAATAACATCGTAATCCTTTTCTACTGCCATATTTAATGCATCTACTCCATTGTTAGCTTCTTCAATCACAAAATTTTCTCGTTCTAAATACATCTTTAATAGTCTCCGAATGCGGTCTTCATCATCCACTATTAAAATGTTCGCCCGATTTTCCACACGTAACAACTCCTCTTTAAGCGTAAGAGTGTAATCCAGATATAACCAAGTTAACAAATATTAGATTAAACATAATAATCGCAAAACCGATAACAGCTAGCCAAGCAGATTTCTCTCCATGCCAACCTCTTGATAAGCGCAAATGTAAAAATGCTGCATAAAAGAAGAAGGTAATTAAAGCCCACACTTCTTTCGGATCCCAACCCCAGAAGCGGTCCCAAGCTTGCTGTGCCCATATAGAAGCAAAAATCATTGCACCTAATGTGAAGACTGGAAATCCAATTGCAACAGAACGGTAGACGACTTCGTCAATGACATCTGGGTTTACTTTTTTCAATAACGGTTGAATCGCTGCTGCTATCCGCTTCCGTAAAACAAGTCTTGTGAATCCGTACAATAACAGGCCGCCCAGCACTGACCACATTAATGTGTTGAATTTACGGCCGGCATTAACACCTCTCATCCACGCAGGCGTTTCCATTAACGGTTGAAAGCGCTCTTCTGAGACCATCTCTGAATTATGTGGAGCAAAAAGGGCAGGCATATGATAAGCAGTTGTTACTGTTTCACCCTCTTGCTGCATTTCAAATTGCACTTCATAATTCATAGAGCTGAAAATGGATGATATTGCAATAAAAGCAATCGTTGCATACAAACTGTACAGAATAAATTCTAACCAAAATGTTTGTTTGCTCTTAACTGTTTGATCAATCTTTAATATTAAGTAAATTAAACCCGCTACAAAACTGACAGCTAGAATCGCCTCACCTAAGGCTGCTGTAGTAACGTGAATATATAACCAATGGGTTTGTAAAGAAGGAACTAAAGGTGAGATTTCCCTTGGAAACATACTAGCATAACCGATAATGAGTAATGCTACCGGTAGAGCAAATAAACCAAGAATATTTAGTCGATATATGAAATATATAATAATAAAGCCTAGTACAAGCATCATGCCAAAAAACGTTGTATATTCAAACAAGTTACTTACGGGAGCGTGGGCACTTGCAATCCATCTCGTAATAAAATATCCAACTTGTGCTAAAAATCCGATAATCGCAAGGGTTATCCCAATAACCCCTGCCTTTGATTGTTTATGCCTTTTCTCTTTATCACGTATTGTACCGGCAAAGAAAAATGTTGCCACCAAGTACAGTAAAAATGCTGCATATAGGAAATTCGAGCTAACCGTATATAAGTCTCCCATTGTAGACCTCCTTTGCTTCAAAGCAATTTAATTTAACTGTTGTTGATCTTGAGGTGGTTTGATTTTTGTATCCTGTATTGCATAATCAATATCTTTACGAAGTCCATGCCAATTTTTATTCGTATGGCCTGCTAGCAATATACCATTGCCTTTCGGGTGAATCCATAAACGACGATGGTGCCAGTACATCCCTTGAATAACCCCGATCATAAAAATAATCGAGCCGATAAGAAATAGGGATAATGTACGATCTTTTTTCACTGTCAAGCCTGTCACATCTCTCATATCTAAATCTGTCATACTAAGTTTATATTGGTTATCGTTGTTTGGCGATAGATTTAAACCGATACCTAGGAAGTTTACTTCATATTGTTCAATATCCGGGCCTTCTACAAAGAAAATAAAGGCTGGTTTACGCGGATATTTCGATTTTGATGCCGGTACACCTTTGTCGTTAATATACACTTCTGGATAATATTCATCTACTACAATTTTGTAGCCACCGTCCAACTGATACTCTGATTGTGGATTGTTCATGTCAAAAGTGAACTCTCCTAAGTTGGCATCTTTATCATCAGTTGGATGAAGTTTAAATGTAATTGACTGGAATTCGTCTAATTGATAGCTTGCTTGATACAAACTATATGGTCCAACTTTTAAAGGTTGATTAACGCGTAATTCCCCTTCTTTGACTTTTTTCAGTTCAGGGTCTTGTCCAGTAATTGTCTCTCCTTCAACCTCATAGATGGTTGCATTTGTTTGATAGTTACTCGGAATCATTTCACCTTGTCTTTGGATTGCTGCACCGTATCTTTCATCATTTGGGTCATAAACCTCTAAAATGAATTCTTTATTTTCGATATAGTACTGTTGGTTTGTTGAAGGGATTAATTTCGTTTCACCTTCCCTTACCCAAACGTAGTCAGATACGTACATAAATGGTAAAGAACGGAGCAACGCGGCTATTAAAATGATGATTAAACCGATATGGTTCACGTACGGTCCCCAACGTGAAAAGCGCCCTTTTTCAGCTAGTATGTGACCGTTTTCCTCTTTAATCTTATAACGTTTTTCTTTTAGTTTCTTAACAACCAACTGTACTTCGTCTTCAGTAACATACTCTGTCTCACTAAAAAAACGTTGCCTTTTAATAAAAGTTTCATGTCGTTTTGAGTTTTGTTTTTTTAATGCTCGATATAATGGAACAAATCTATCGATACTACAAATCACAAGCGAAACTCCGATTAAGGCAATTAATAACTTGTACCACCAAGAGCTATAGAGATTATGAAATCCTAATTGATAATAAATTTGACCGAGCAATCCATACTGGTCCCGATAATGTACAGCAGGGTCCACCGCCGGCGGAATATACATTTCTTGAGGAAATATTGTTCCGACTGCTGATGCTACTAAGGTAACAACAATGAGCCATACACCGACTTTTACAGAAGAAAAAAAGTTCCATATTTTATCCACTGCTGTCTTATTATAAGTCTTGGACCTTCTCGCACTTCCTTCATAGCGCATGTTCAATAACTTGTTTTGGTCATTACCATCTATATGTTGGTTATGCTCAACAGGTTTACCACATGCTTCACATAATACAGTGCCTTCTGGGTTTATATGACCACATTCGCACTTCACTTTGTTCATATAAAAAACCTCTCAATAATTATGATTTCTCCTACTCCGGTGTTATCTCATCTAAATAGTTTTCTAATTTACTTAATGTCAACTGATCTTTCACAATTCGTTCTATCGTTCCATCGGGATTAATAAAATATGTTGTCGGAATGGGGACGATGTTGTAAAGCTCCATTACTTGCCCCCGCTTGTCGTGTACAATTGGAAATGTTAAACCGTAGTTGTCGATAAATCGGTCAATCACAATTTGTGTAGAATCTAAACTAACAGCTAAAATTTCTACACCCTTCTCCTTATAGATAGGGTATAGATCTTCCATATATGGCATTTCATCTTTACACGGCTCACAATATGTAGCCCAAAAATTCAACATAACCCCTTTTCCAGCATAGTCCTCATGGAGTACAATTGCTCCTTCTCCATTAACTTGCTCCAACGAAAAATTAGGCGCAACATCACCTTCCTTCAATACACCACTATCCTCGTTGAGGAAGCTTGAAATGAGGACAAATGCAACTGCTGCAAATAGAATGAACAACACAATTACACGAAATATAAAGCGATTTCTTTTTTTTTGATTTGTCACGTACACCACTCCCCATATCATTATATCACTATGACACGATGTTAAATTTGAAAATTATTTAACATTTTGATTGGCGAGTGCTTTCAACTGTTTTACTTCATGAGGAGATAATTCCCGATATTCTCCAGGATTCATTCCGTGCAAATTTAAAAAGCCATATTTTTCTCTCTTTAGTTTATCTACTGGATAACCTAGCGCCTCAAACATTCGACGAATCTGTCGATTTTTCCCTTCATGTAATGTTAATTCAATAATTGCTTTTTTCTTTTGCCGGTCTACTGATAAAATGCGGTTACGAGCTGATTTCAGAAACTCTCCATCTGCTTCAATCCCTTTGTTCAATCGTCTTAACTCTTCAATCGTGGGTATACCTTTCACTTTCGCCACATATACCTTATCAATTTGATGCTTAGGATGCATAAGCATTTGGGCAAAATCGCCATCATTTGTTAGAAGCAATAATCCTGACGTGTCATAATCCAGGCGGCCAATTGGATAAATCCGTTCGTCAACTTCCGGCAATAAATCGGTTACTGTCTTTCTACCTTTATCATCCTTAACACTTGAGATCACGCCACGAGGCTTATATAAAAGAAAATAAACCGGTTCCTCTTTCTCAATCGGAAAACCATCTACTTCAATTTTGTCATCTTGTTTCACTTTTGTTCCAAGCTCTGTTACGGTTTTGCCATTTACTTTCACTTTTCCTTGTTCAATTAATGCTTCTGCCTTTCTTCTCGATGTAAAGCCACTCTTCGCAATAACTTTTTGTAATCTTTCACTTTTATGTTCCATATTCTCACCTGCTATTTATTATTATGATAAAAAGCGTTAACTTTAACGTTAACGCTTTTACAAACTAAATACATAAGTACAAACGATAATCGACGCTATTATACCAATTAAGTCTGCCAGGAGTCCAACTTTTAAAGCATCACCCATTCTTTTAATCCCTACTGCTCCGAAGTAAACCGTTAACACATATAACGTTGTATCTGTACTGCCTTGCATTGTAGAGGCTAAGCGACCGATAAATGAATCCGGACCAAATGTTTTAATTAAATCTGTCGTAATCGCAAGGGCCGCTGTTCCTGAAATCGGGCGAATGGCCGCTAAAGGGACAATTTCTCCTGGTACTCCCAGTTTTGACAACAAAGGGGAAATCAATTCAACTAATCCTTCCATTGCTCCTGAAGCGCGAAAGATTGCAATGGAGACCATCATTCCTAACAAAAAAGGAAGAAGAGATATGGCCATTTGAACCCCTTCTTTCCCACCTTCAACAAATGTTTCGTACGTGGGGACTTTTTTTATTGTACCAGCTAATAAAACGAGTAAAATGATAACTGGTATAATCCACGTACTGATTGTTGTAATCATACTCATCTTTGTTTCCTCCGTACACGACGATTATAAAATAGACGATCAATTGTTAAGGCACCGATAGTGGAAATCGTCGTAGCAATAATGGTTGTCCCAACAATCTCCGTAGGGGACACAGATCCTTGTTGCATGCGGATAGCGATTACCGTTGTCGGGATTAAGGTCACACTAGATGTGTTTAGCGCTAAAAATGTAATCATAGAGCGGGATGCCGTCGTTGATCCACTCAATTGTTTCATTTCCTTCATCGCTTTTATGCCTAACGGGGTTGCGGCATTGCCGAGACCAAATAAATTCGCCGAAAAGTTAGACAATATATACCCCATTGCGGGATGGTTTTCTGGTATTTCGGGAAAAATTCGAGTGAAAATGGGTTTAAACAATTTAGCTAGGCCACGTAACAATCCCGCCCGCTCCGCTATCCGCATCATTCCGAGCCAAAAAACGAGAACACTAACTAAACCAATGGCTAACATTACCGCTTCGTTGGCACTTTTAAATAACGCTTCATTTACGTCTTCCATTGTCCCGTTGAACATCGCATAAATAATACCTGTTGCAGCTAAAAACATCCAGATTACATTGACCATTTATAAAACTCCACTCAATTTATAGAACATTTTCTTCACATCATCAAAAAAACTATCTTCTCCTACTTCTGGTGGATCAATTACAATATTTCTCGCTGCCAATACTTCCCCACCAAGTTTAAAGATTTGCTTGCCTACGAGCGTATCTGTAAATGGGTCTATATCTTCTTTTACATAGGTAATGTTTTCAATTTCTTTCTGTTCTGCTTTTGATAACGGAAGAATGACAGGTGTTAATAAGTGAGCCGAAAGCGTCTTCCCTCCTGGCATCGGAATCATAATTTCACCTTTATCCCGAATTTGTTTTAAATCGTAGGATTGGAATGCCCATTCAAACATATTCCGATGATCACGCCAATCATTACCATCATTAAGAGTAACCATAATTAATTCCATATTATTTTTTTTTGCTGAGGTCACTAACGTCCTGCCAGCTGCCCGTGTAAAACCTGTTTTTCCCCCAGTACAATATTCGTACAGTTGGGTAAGGAGTCGATTTTTGTTTCGCCACGCATATTTGCGATATTCCGGGGTATAGGTAACCGTGCCGGATACATCTTTAAATATGTCATTTCCCATTGCATAACGCATTAAGAGTGCCATATCATAAGCTGTAGAATAATGCCCCTCCTGCTCTAGTCCGTGTGGATTGGCAAAGTGGGAGTTTTTCATACCAATCCAGTTCGCTTTTTCATTCATTAAATAGGCGAATCCTTCTACACTTCCTCCTACATGCTCAGCAATGGCAACAGCCGAGTCATTCCCTGAGCGAAGCATAAGACCATACAATAAATCTTTCAGTTTTACCTTTTGGCCGGGTTTTAAATAGATTGAAGACCCTTCGGTCATGGCTGCATTACGACTAACCGTTACTATGTCATCTAAACCTCCATTTTCGATAGCTACGATTGCCGTCATTATCTTCGTTATACTTGCAATGCTTCGTTTTTGATGTGGATTTTTCTCATATAAAACTCGACCTGACTCAAATTCCATCAAAACAGCATTATGAGCAGAAACACCAGGTGCAGCCATCGATGGAACTGGTACAGTATACACGGAAACCGATAAGATACAACTAATCATGAGTAGTTTGATGATCGTTTTCAATAATAAGTCCTCCATTTCATGGTGTTTGTACTAATTTATGCACAAAGGACGGGCATATGATTGTTTCATAGAAATTGAGGACAAGACAAAAAAGAGCAAACATTGGGCATTGCAATGTTTGCTCTTCTCTTAATTAAACATGTTATACACGACTGTATCGGCTCGCTACATCTTTCCAATTAACAACGTTCCACCAATTGTCAATATATTGCCCTTTATCCGTCTTATATTGTAGATAATAGGCATGTTCCCATACATCTAAAACTAATAAAGGAACGGTATTCCATAACGCGTACATATTGTGTTTTTCTGTCATCTGAATCACTAGCTTACGAGAGGGAATTTCCCAAAGAAGTAAAGCCCACCCTGGGCCTTCCACCGACTTCGCAGCACTTGTAAACAGCTTTTTGAATTTCGTATAACTACCAAAGTCTTTCTTTATTTGTTGTAACAGTTTCCCCTCCGGCTCTCCTCCTCCTTTAGGTGACATGTTTTCCCAAAATATCGTGTGCAAGAAATGGCCCGATCCATTGAAAGACTGTTCACGCATCCAATGTTTTAACATATGTTCATTCTGTGATTTACTCCATTTTTCAATCATTTTTTCCGCACGGTTTAATCCCTCAACATAACTTTTATGATGTTCATCGTGGTGAAGGCGCATGATTTCCTCTGCAATATACGGCTCAAGTGCATTATACGCATATGGCAGTGGAGGAAGTTTATGGTTCCCCGCCTCGGTGCGATTGTCATATTCTTCGTTTGTTGTGTTAGATTTGTTATGATATTGCAGCAAGCTTTCAATCATCTTTTCCCCTTTTTCTTTAATGGCTTTTACCTCTTCGTCAGGTATAAACTCTTTTGTTTCTATCATACCTATAATCTCTTTTTTCCACATATGAAACTGTTTCATCCAATTTTCATAATCCATTAACATTGACGTTTGATTTATTTTTTCTTCCACTTCGTCTGCCCAATTTAGTAACGCTTTTAAGTATTGGCTCGTTTGTGGTGTCATTTTCATCACCTCGGCATTATCATATGCCAAATGCCTAGTCTAAGTGAAAATAGAAAAAGAAGTTTCTAGGATGAGGCTTCCCAGAGTGTAGAGAAACTCCATGGTTTTTTCTTCAAGTCGTCTTTCGGAGATAATCTAGTCGTACTTTTTTAGGAATAAATGAAAAACCTATGTTTTGGTCCATCTTACGAAGCAAGTGATCTTCAGGCAAAAAAACCGACATTCCTGGTGGAAAAGCGATCCAGGCGAGACCCCACAGAACGAAACGCAGGCTCGAGGAATCTCGGGGATTGCCCGCGGAAAGGGAGGTTTTTTCATCACGTCGAAAAAACATATAAAAAGGCCGCCGATACTATCTCGACAGCCTGAGAAGCCTCTAGGATGAGGCTTCCCTTTTCTGGTCAGTCACTATTTTCGTTTGATAATCCGTTTCATAGTAATCCAAATTTTCCCTCATTTGCTGAAAATCAGGTTCAAGCTGTTTCATCAGGTTGATAATGGATTGTGGAGGATTTCGATGAAATCGAATAGAATTTCGACCTGTATAAGCGGCCCTGCTATCTTCATACCAAACGTCATCCTTTGGTGAGAAAAATTCTAAAACACACTTATGATAAATACCATATAACGTCTTTTCAGCTGCTTGTTTACGAAATGGATTTGACTTCAATAAAACGTGGACGGTCTCCATTGCCTCTTCACAAAACACCTCTAACCGTCGTAATGACTTTAACACTTGTTTATAATAATCTTGATCTAAATCGTCTAATTCACTCGCTAATTGCTGTAATGAATGTTCGTTTAAATATTCCGTTAAATGATCTACGGTTTTCCGTAAATACGGTTTTATTTCTTCCATTTGGGATTGAACAACCGTATTGCTCACATTATGTCCCCCTCAATTATCCGTTTAAGATTTTGTCTATATTGTATGTTTTTCCGTCTGACAGTTTCATCAAAACTTGGTTTAACTTCTCCCATTCAAGGCCTTCATACAATTGTTTAAAGTTCTCAAAATCATGAACATACCTTCGTTTTTCGTATTTTAAGTTAGAATCATTTAGTAAAGCAGCTAATGCGGCTATTTGTTTAAAGTGATATTCCTGATCCCCAACCGTCATAACTGGTTCATGTTCATACGGTGTGAATTCAGAAAATTGCCTATCAAAATACTCCAAGTAAAGCAAATAGAACGTTTTCTGTTTTTCATCGTCAAAGTACGTTACTTCAGAACGTACAAACGCATCTTCAGGTGAAGTTCTCATTTCCTTTTCTAATTGATAACCATTCACTCCAATAATCTCCAAGCCCATCCTCCCCACTCATCCTTTTTTACTATACTATCATAATTCACAAAAAAATCCGACAACTTTATTCTATGATTCTTTCTCTTTCATTTTCTCAAAGAATAAATCTGCTTCTTCTTCTATGCTATCTTCCATGATGTCTTCAGGTAGTGGTGGTAGGTCTTCGATAGATGTGAGACCAAAGTATGTTAAAAATTCTGTCGTTGTTGTATATAAAATTGGTCGTCCACTCGTATCTTTTCGCCCTGACTCTTGTATCAGCGCTCTACCGACCAGTGTTTGAACAGGACGATCACTTTTCACCCCTCTTATTTCATCAATTTCCAGTTTTGTAATCGGTTGGTTGTATGCAATAATCGCCAACGTTTCCAAAGCTGCCTGTGAAAGCCGGGATGAAGTTGGGGTTTGTACAAGTCGTTCGTAATAAGATGCGTGCTCCGGTTTTGTCGTTAAGTGAAACACATCTTCTGCCTGCATTATCGTTATACCCCTATGTTCATGTTCGTAATCATATTTTAATTCATTTATAATCATTTCTACCGTTGAAACATCAATCTCCAAGATATTGGCTAACAATTTTTTCGTTAGTCCTTCTTCTCCTGATGCAAACAGCAAACCTTCTGTAACAGATTTTAATTGCTTTAATTCCATCAATCATGCTCCTTCATTTGATACAATATAATATCTGCAAAGTTTTCATCCTGCTGGCACATGACTTTTCTTGATTTCATTAACTCTAAAATGGAAATGAATGTGACAACAATATGGGACTTCACTTTGTATGGAAACAATTGCTGAAAAGAAACTCCTCCTGATGATTCTTTCACTAAGTTCAAAATTTGCTCCATCCGTTGGTCAATTGGAATCTCTTGTTTATGTATCCGAGTTTCCAATGGTTGTTCCCATTTTTTACGTTGAAATAACTTTTGTAGTGCACTTAACAAATCGAACATACTCACTTCACCGAAGTTTTGTACAGTAGAAGGTTCAGACATATATTGTTCTAAATTTGCAGGCGGACGTGTATAGATTTGATTTTTATCCAATTCACGTTCCTTTAACTGTTCTGCAGCCCCTTTAAACTTACGATATTGAATTAGTCTTTGAATTAATTCCTCTCTCGGATCTTCTTCATAATCATCGTCTTCGACATCAACCTCTTGATTGGGTAATAGCATCTGACTCTTTAATGCGATGAGCGTAGCAGCCATTACTAAATATTCACTTGCAACATCTAATTCAAGCTGTTGCATTGTTTGAATATATGCCATGTACTGCTCTGTTATCTCAGCAACAGGGATATCATATATGTCAATTTCATAGCGGTTAATGAGATGAAGCAATAAATCTAACGGGCCTTCAAAAGCATCAATTTTTACTTCATACTTAGTCCCCATAAAAAAATCCTCTCTAAAATAAAAGAATAACGTAAACCTATAACAAACGCCTATACATTCAAATTATCCTTTACATACGTTATTACCGTAAGATAAATGTTATCAAAAAATCATGAAGAAGTTAATTACAAAAAGGAGGAATTGTTTAATATGTCAACAGGAACTTACGGTGGCGGTTTTGCGTTAATCGTTGTTTTATTCATTTTGCTTATCATTGTAGGTGCTACTTGGGGTTACGGCGGCTATTAATGAGTATTAACGCTAAGCTTTATGCTTAGCGTTTTTTTATATCATATATGATATGATACACTATAACGACGATAAGGAAAATAAGGGGAAGTAAACGATGTACGATAAAGCTTACATAGAATATCTCGTTCATTTTCACGGGACGAGGGATTATTTCGAATGTCATGAAATACTTGAAGACCGATGGAAAGAAGAGCTACCACTGGATCGTGAATCAATTTGGGTCGCGTTCATTCAGTTAGCCGTTAGTTTATACCATCATCGGCGTGGGAATATTAACGGCGCTTTACGTTTAATAAAAAAAGCAAAACAAAAATTTATAAAACATGAAAAGATCATTGAACAATATGGCTTAGATAAACAAAAACTTCTTCTCATACTGGATCAAACAGAAGAGGATATCATGAATGGAAATCCGTACAAAAGTGTTTTTTTACCTATTAAAGATGAGAAGCTCATGACCGCCGTGGAAGCAAAATGCAAGGAACTTGGATGTTCTTTCTCTACGAAAAGTGACTTAAACAATCCTCAACTAATCCATCGGCATAAACTGCGCCATAAATAAGAAAAGCGAGTTCATCCTAAAGGATGACTCGCTTTTTTATACGTTCGTACACTTGTGAACAAACGATTCGGTTTTTTCATTAGCACAAATAACATATTGATCTTTATACAAAGTATGAAGTTTATCAATCATCTTTCGACCAATTCCGTGATTGCGGTGAGATGGATTTACGGTAATATGTTGGATGACAACTTTATTTTCTTCCTCTAAGCGAATACCGACAGCACCTAGAATATCTTCTTCTTTCCACAAATAAAGCTGCCAATTTGGGTTTTCTTCATATTCCTTTATCGTTTGTTGAAGCTTTTTCACATCTTTTTCATCAGGCATAAAGGACAATAAACCCATAGCAATTTTTTCGAAACTCTTTTTATATCGAATTAACATATAAACCCCTCATTATTAAAAACTTTTCCATGAGAAACCGGAAAATCACAATTAGTTTAACATAGGAAAAAGCTTTCGTTATTATCCCAATCATAGCTATTTCGCCATGTTTTCATTTCACACATATTTATGACGCACATACTTTGTCAAACGGTTTCCTTTAGGCGATAAACATCCAATACACGAATCCCCAAAAAAAGCTTAAGACAAATAGTACGATGAATAATACAATGTTCTTCTTCCGCATGTCTATCCTCCATAGGGGAAAATATTCTTTTACCCTATTATATTCACTTTTGCCATTATTGCAAACCGTTAGACAAAAATTTAAGATATTTTCCTAATTTTTTAGAAGAGATTGTAGAAATTCATTACACCTTTTCTAAAATATCATTGTATATGATGTATTTTGTTCTTACAATACACAAAATGATGTTTTTTGTTCCTGACTATATAAAAAAAGGTGTATCCAATTTGGATACACCTTTAAAACTTACTCTTCCCACACCTTTACTTCCTTCATTTTGTCGCCTACTTTTATATCATATACGTGCTCTAATCCTTCCTCAACTTGACCAAAGACAGTGTGGACTCCGTCCAAATGAGGTTGTGGCTCATGGACGATAAAAAACTGACTGCTTCCTGTATCTTTACCTGCATGGGCCATTGATAATGCTCCTGCAACATGTTTATTCGGGTTGCCTTCTGTTTCACACTTAATTGTGTAACCAGCACCACCTGTTCCTGTTCCTGTTGGACATCCACCTTGGGCAACGAAGCCTGGGATTACACGATGGAAGTTTAACCCATTATAAAAGCCTTCATTCGCTAGTTTTTCGAAGTTTGCTACAGTATTTGGAGCGTCTTGATCAAAAAACTTCACTTTCAAAACTGCACCGTTTTCCATTTCAATTGTTCCGTATTTTGCCATATGGATCACACCTTTTCTTATTCATTTGACACATCGTTTATTATACTACTTTCACTGCCGGATACAAATTAAATTATTCGTTCGTAAAACGATCCAACTGTAAATCAAGCTTATGCAACGTCCATATTGAAATATCTGCTTGAATTTCTCCAGCTGTGTCGATGCGAATAGACTGCTCCCCCACTGTTGGAAAAGCTCGTGATGTAAAGACTTCCTCTCCATTATTAATAAATAGTTCAACAGAGGAGTTGTCTACAAAGATACGAATTTGCTCAACAGTTGCTACCTCACATTGTCTTACCTCGTTTTCATCACCGACGATTGACTTACGTGTAAAGGTAAACAATTGACTGTTATCATCATACGAAAGACTCCCATATGTTCCAAGTTGAATTGAGAATGATTCAACACGGTTTTCTAGTAAATTGATGATTATTTCTTCTCGACCAGTCTTTAGTGAATGAATAGCTTTTCCTTCATTTGCTACGTGTATGGTTTCATGAAACTGTTGCATTAACCGTAATTGTTTTAACTCTTCAATTGGTCGTTGGTATAACTTATCGTCTACAACTTGCAATTCCCTTGGAACTGTTAATGCATGTATCCAATGATGATCTATCGTCGGATGAGCATGTTCGTTTTGTTCTGGAACACCCATCCATCCTATCAGTATTCTTCTTCCGTTTTCATCTAATGTTGTCTGAGGAGCGTAAAATTCGAATCCTCTGTCTAACTCACGAAACCCTTCATGTTGGAATTGATGGCTTGTTCTATTCCATTCTCCAATAAAATAACCAACTTGAAATACATTTTTATATTGCCAACCTTTTTCCTCTAATCCTTGGGGAGAAACAATGAGAACATCTCTTCCACCGAGTTCAAATAAATCTGGGCATTCCCACATATAACCTAGATCCCCAGTAGTTCCTTCGTGGGAGCCAGTGATAGGTCCCAAATGTTCCCACGAATACAAGTCAAAGGATTGGAACATTACCGCTTTTCCGTGTAAAGATTCACTTTGAGCACCAATTATCATATACCACCTGTCACCTTCTCGCCATACTTTCGGATCACGAAAGTGTGCGGTATAGCCAGATGGAAGTTCAATTACAGGGCCTTTCTTTTCAAAATAAATACCATCTTTTGAAACAGCTAAACATTGATACGTTTCTCGGTTTCCCTCATCATCCTTAACGTTTCCTGTATAAAATAAATACATTTGATTATTATGAATGATTGCGCTCCCTGAGTAACAACCGTTTTTATCAAACCAATCGGAAGGTGTAAGGGCAATCGGCTCATGACGCCAATGTATTAAATCATCCGAAGTAAAGTGTCCCCAAAACTTTGCACCGTGGCCTGTTTTAAATGGCATCCATTGATAAAACATATGATACACACCATTCCACTGTACGAAGCCATTCGGATCGTTAATTAGCCCAACTGGTGGGACAATATGGTAGTCAAGACGATAACGATCTTCCTCAACTTTTTGACAATGCTGTTCATATGTTTCTATTGCCTCATTTCGCAGTTGTTTATCGGCTTGTCGATTCATGAAATCACCCCCGGTCGTTTTGCAGTAGCTGTTCTACTTCGGTTTTCGTTGGTAAAGCTGTCATCGCTCCTTTTGTAGATGCAGCAAGTCCTCCAGATACACTTGCAAATTGTGCCATTTGAACCGCCTCTTCAAGGGTTAACGTAGATAAGTCCCGTGAAAATTCATTCACTGAATATAAAATACCGGAAACAAAGGCATCTCCTGCACCTGTTGTATCAACGGCTTTCACTTTTCGGGCAGGAACATGTGCATAACCGTCTTTTGTGACGACGTAGCTTCCATCTTCTCCTAACGTTACGAGAATAAATGGGATATTGTATGCTTCTAGTTGAGCAATCCCTTTCTCAATATTTGTTTCCCCTGTAATAAATGTTAATTCTTCATCGGATATTTTTAACACATCTGCATGTTCTAGCATTGATATAATACGTTCTTTTGCTTCTTTTGCGTCTTTCCATAAGCCTAACCGTAAATTTGGATCGTAAGAAATGACTACCCCATTTTCTTTGGCAAGTTGTACAGCAGACATAGTTGCAGTTCGGGCTGGGTCATCAATTAATGAAATAGAACCAAAATGTAATACGTTATTTTCTTTGAACATTGTTGATTCAATTTCTTCTTTTTGTAAAAAACGGTCTGCACTTGGATCAATATAAAAATCAAAACTACGTTCTCCATTTGCGGCTAGTGTTACAAACACGATACCTGTACGGTGTTCTTTTGATAGCAACATATAGTTTGTATTTACATGAAAATCTTGCAACGTTTTTTGTAAAAATCTCCCCATTACATCATCTCCGACTTTACCTAAAAAAGTTGAAGGAGTACCAAGTTGGGCTACACCAACTGCCACATTTGCAGGAGCCCCACCTGGGCTTTTTTGCAAGGATATATTTTCTTGATCCAGCGGGATAAAGTCAATTAAAGCTTCACCTAAACAAATTACACCATTTTTCATAAAATTCGCTCTCCTTTATACTTTCTTGTCAATCGTTCAAAAAGCCAGGCAAAAGTAGCCTGACTTTTTGAACATTCTTTTATTCTTCTTTCCAACCTAATAATAAGGTTGTCACAAATGCACCACCAGCTGCAATTAAGAAGCCAATTGCATAATTTAGCGGGTCCTGTACAATTGCAAACATTGGAATACCGGTTAATCCTAGTCCGTTTGCTGTTACTTGCGTAAATGTCACGTAAAAGCCTCCTAGGGCTCCTCCGATTGCTGCACCAATAAACGGACGACGGTATCTTAAGTTTACACCAAATATGACAGGCTCTGTAATTCCTAAAAAGGCAGACAATGAAGCGGGAGCTGCTATACTTTTCGTTTTCTTACTTTTCGTTTTCGTAAAGACAGCTAGACCTGCTCCACCTTGTGCTACGTTAGCCATTGCCCAAATAGGCAACAAGTAGTTGACACCGATTTTCCCTAGAATCTCTGCTTCGATTGCGTGGAAACTATGGTGTACACCTGTAAGAACAATCATAGAATAAAGACCACCGAACACTAAACCTGCTCCACCGGCAATTGTACCGTAAATCACATCTAGGCCTGTTGTAATTGCATCTCCTAATGCTCTTCCTAACGGTCCCACTACAAGAAGCGCAACAAATCCTGTGAAAATAACCGTTAAAAATGGAGTAACTAGTAAATCAATCGCATTTGGAACTACTTTACGTAATCGTTTCTCAACAATACTCATAACATACACCGTAAGTAGAACGGGAATTACAGTTCCTTGATAACCTAACATTGCCACTTCTATACCGAAAAAGTCCATATATTCCGGCTCTGCATTCGATAATACCCAAGGATTTAACAGAGCTGGATGGGTCATAATTCCACCAATTACTGCACCTAAATACGTATTCCCACCAAATTCTTTTGCAGCACTAAAACCAATTAAGATTGGTAAAATGATAAATGCTGCCGCAGAGAACATGTCCAGCATGACATAGAGTGCACTTTCTGAATCTACCCAGTTGTATGTGTTCATCATTCCGAGAAGACCCATTAACATACCACTAGCTACGATAGCTGGAATAATTGGTACAAATATATTGGATAACGTACGGGCAAACCGTGCCAGTGGATTCATCTTACGCTTTGCCGCCTCTTTATGAGCTTCACTGGATTGCGTTTCTGCAGATAGTCCTAATTCCTTTGCAAATGGTTCATAAACTTTGTTTACGACACCTGTACCGAATATGATTTGGTACTGTCCTGAACTTGAAAAAGCACCTTGAACACCGTCTAACTCCTCAATTTCTTTTTGATTAATTTTTTCTTCATCTTCAATGACAAGACGAAGTCTAGTTGCACAGTGTGTTCCACTGACGATATTATCTTTTCCCCCAAGTAACGGGATGAGCTTATTCGCTACCTCTTGATGATTCATAGCTTCTCCTCTTTTCTGTCTGTTTTTCTATAAGGAACATTAAAGGAAGGTTATTAGACAATAAAAAAGACCTAAAGTGTGTAGAAAAGGATATAAGTATCCCTTTAAACACAATTTAGGTCTTGCCTGCCGAACAGTCACAATCCTTTAATATTCCGTTGTTTACGTTTTCATTTTATGTCGATTTTTGTGAACTGTCAACAACTTTTTTTAATCTCTTTCAACCATTCGTTGAATATGCAATGTAATATAACCGATTTCAGATATAGGTAGTTCAATATCGTATTCTTCTTTTGCAAACTGACCAAGTTTATCTGCACAATCATAAGCTGTTTTATATTTCTCTTGTAGTAAGGCCAACATATCAGGGTCCATTGAATGGAACGGTTTTTGTTGATTGATTCTATTAATGGCAAAGCGTAAATGGGTAACGAGTCGCTGGTGAGATATGCTATCCTCTTCTATTTGATAGCCCATTTTATTGCCAATAAATTGAACAAAATCATTAATGATCGTTGTTTGTTTTAACGTTTGTTCCATATTTATGGAATCTAATTTTGCCGTATGAATGTGCAGGGCAATATGGCCCGCTTCATCCTCGGGTATTGGGATACCAAACTTCTTTTCCATCTGTTGTTTCGCCCATAGTCCAATTTTATATTCTTCTTTATATAAGACCTTGATTTCCATTAACAATTTATTTTTTACAGTAAATCCTTCTTTTAGCCGTTCGATAGCGAAGGACAAATGATCTGTTAAAGAAATGTGAATATGATTACTTAGGGGAACTTGCAAAACACCTTCAGCATAGCTGATAATTTCTTCAGCCATATCTATAATGTCTACTGAAATGGTACGAAGCAATTGCTGAAACTTTTCATTGCCTTCTTCCATAATAAAGATTTTTTCAATTTTCCCTTCAGGAATAATGTCATTTTTCCGTTTTTGGAACGCAATACCTGGACCCATGACAATCTTTTCTTTACCATCTTCTTTTACGACGACTGCATTGTTATTTAATACTTTGAAAATTCTCACCGTATACTCCCCTTAGACATTGTTCACTTTGCATGCCTATCATCATAGCATATAAAAAATGGTCACGCCACTAACCAACAAAGGCATCGTCCAAAATAGACAAACAAAAAGGACATACTCTTTTCAGTATGCCCGGGTTCACCAATGCTATTTTATAGTGAGTCATATCGCAAATCATTTTTTACAAGATCAGCGAAATTCTCCCGTTGAATAACTAATTGATCTTTTCCATTTTCAACAAATACAACGGCTGCTTTTGGGAACCGATTGTAATGACTGGCCATCGAATAACTGTAAGCACCTGTTGAATAAACGGCTAAAAGATCACCTGATTGGATACTTTCTGGAACTTGCAAGTCCCAAATTAGCATATCCCCTGATTCGCAACACTTCCCAGCAATCGAAACAGTTTTGGATTTCGGTTCATTAAAACGGTTGGCTACAACGGCTTCATATTTCGCATTGTATAAAGCAGGACGTATATTATCGGTCATGCCTCCATCAACAGCTACATACGTACGTACCCCAGGGATTTCTTTAATTGAGCCGACTTTGTAGACCGTAATCGCTGTGTCACCTACAATAGCCCGGCCAGGTTCAATCCAAATTTCTGGCATATTCAGTTTACGTGCATTCGTTTGCTTTTTCACTTCCGCAACGAGGGCTTCTACATAAGCAGCCAATGGTTTCGGCTCATCATCATCTGTATATCTAATCCCAAACCCACCACCTAAATTGAGGACGGATGGTGAATAATTGTACTCTGTATTCCAATGATCAATAACGTCAAACAGTTTTTGGACAGCCATAATAAAACCGTCAGTTTCAAAGATTTGTGAACCAATATGACAGTGTAAGCCGACGACATGAATTTGGTCATGATTCAACAATTGTGCTAACGCTTTATCTGCTTGTCCGTTTGCTAAATCAAAACCGAATTTTGAATCTTCTTGTCCTGTTAGAATATAGTCATGTGTGTGGGCTTCAATACCAGGTGTAACCCGCAACAATACATTCATTTCTTTACCTTGCTTCTTCAGGACATACTCTAATAGTTCGATTTCATGAAAATTATCCAACACAATACAACCAACATCATGTTCGACAGCCATTTCAATCTCTTCAATATTTTTATTGTTTCCATGTAAATGAATGCGGTCAGTCGGGAAATCAGCCTGCAAAGCTGTATATAGCTCCCCTTGTGATACAACATCTAAGCTTAGCCCTTCTTGTTTTGCTACTTGAAGCATCGCAATGGAGGAAAAAGCTTTACTCGCATAGGCAACTTGATATTTGACATTTTCTTTTTGAAAGGCGTCAACAAATGCTCTAGCATTGCTGCGAATTTTTTCAACATCATATATAAATAAAGGTGTTCCGTACTTTTCTGCCAGTTTTGTAACATCCATGCTAGCAAAATATAAATGTTCTTTTTGAACCGTATTTTGAACCATTTTCTTCACCCCTGTCTATATGAAAAAAGAAAAGAGACAGCTCGGCACTGCCTCGTATAATAAATAATTTATAAAAGATACTGTATCATATTCTAACAGGGGTTTCAATACGTTCTAGTTAGACTGACGTCGAATGTTGCGCGGTTTCGTAATTTTTGGACGTACCTTTTCCAAGGGTACTGATACGCGAAACATAATTTGCAAAATCGATTTTCCATCAAACGGCATTAACGGCCATAAATAAGGTGTATTTAAGGAATTTAAGCGAGTGAGGAATAAGAGCAGTATCGTTATACCGATAACGAACCCGATCGGACCATACAAGGCTGTAGATAAAATTAACAATACCCTCGTAATTTTGTTCGCTACACTTAACTCATAGCTAGGGGTTGCAAACGCACCAATTGCACTTATAGCGACATAAAGAATAACCTCAGGCATAAATAATCCAACATTTATCGCTATCTCACCAATCAACACCGCAGCAATTAAACCCATCGCAGTAGAAAGAGGAGTCGGTGTATGAATGGCAGCCATCCGTAAAAACTCAATTCCAATATCAGCTAAAATTATTTGGACTAAAACGGGAATATTTCCTTCTTCACTCGGGCCGATAAATTCCAATCCGGCAGGAAGTAAATTTGGATGTAAAACAAATAGTAACCATAACGGTAATAAGAAAACAGAAGAGAAAATGCCTAAAAATCTTGTCCACCGGATAAAGGTACCTACTGCCGGTGATTGTCGATACTCTTCGGCATGTTGGACATGGTGAAAAAATGTTGTCGGTGTAATAATCATACTAGGTGATGTATCAACTGTAATGACAACATGCCCCTCTAATAAGTGAGCGGCTGCGACATCTGGCCGTTCAGTATAGCGGACGAGTGGATAAGGATTAAATCCCTGCTTCACTAAAAACTCCTCTATCGTCTTTTCCGCCATTGATAACCCATCAATACTAATGTTATTTAGCTCTTTTTTTATGACTTTCACAAGTTGGGGATCCGCAACGTCTTGTATATAGGCGATGCAAATATCCGTTTTGGACCTTTCCCCAATTTGTAAGATTTCATGACGTAACCGCTCATCTCGTATACGTCTTCTCGTTAATGCCGTGTTTTCGATAATATTTTCTGTATAGCCGTCTCTTGAACCACGAACAACCTTTTCGGTATCCGGCTCTTGAGGACCTCGACCCGGATATTGACGAACATCAACTATAAAGCCTTCAGATTCACCGTCAATAAAAATTACGATTAATCCTGATAGAAGCTTATCAACCACTTCGTCCATTTTTTTTACAGGTTCAACCTGTTGATGAACGAGGCGATTTTTAATGACCTCTTTTAATTTTGCTTTGTTAGATTCACTATCATTAATATCAATAATTTGACGCAATAACTGTACAATTACTGACGTATCACACAAACCGGTAACATAGTAAAGGTGTACATCCGTTTTCATAACTTGAACATCACGGAATCCTACGTCAAATGATACGCCAACACCTAAACGGTCTTTCATATATTGTTGATTTTCTTTTATTTTTGAAGATACGGCAACGCTTTGTGATGTACTCATGAAAAAGACCGACCCTTTCCTTTAACACTCTTATCCTTTCGGCTTAAAAAACACGGATACAAGGAACCCAAACAATATGGCAGATGCAATACCTGCCGATGTTAAGGAGAAAATTCCGATCGAAACACCTAAAAATCCGTGTTCTTCAGCTTGTTTCATTGCACCGTGTACGAGGGAATGGCCAAAACTTGTGATCGGCACTGTAGCACCTGCTCCAGCAAATTTTATTAACTTATCATATAGACCAAACCCATCTAATACTGCACCTGTAACGACGAATAACGTCATAACATGAGCAGGGGTCCATCTCGTTAAATCAAACAACAGTTGACCTATAACACATATTCCACCACCTACAAGAAAGGCCCATACGTAATCCATCACTCATTCAACCCCTCTCTCATGAACACGACGCCATGTGCAATGGTTGGAATGGTCTCCTTTTGTTGAACCATTGTCGGACTAAGTAATGCACCAGTCGCTACGACGAGTACCTTGTTTAACTTACCTTTTCGTAATTCCGATAATATATGTCCATAAGTGACTACAGCAGAACAAGCACAGCCACTTCCACCAGCAAACGCTTGCTGATCACTACTATAAATCATTAGACCACAATCATTATGTTTCATATCGACGTTAAAACCGTCTTCTTTTAACATATCTTTTAAAATTGGACTTCCAATTGAAGACAAATCACCTGTCAAAATCAAATCGTAATCGCTTGGCATTCTCCCTAAATCTTGGAGATGGGTTTTAATCGTATCGTATGCTGCAGGTGCCATCGCGGATCCCATATCAAAAGGGTTATTCATTTGGTAATCCATAACTTTTCCAATCGTGGCACTTTCTATACGAATATCAGATTTTTTCTTCGAAACTATTCCCGCTCCAGCTCCGGTTACAGTTGTTGTTGCTGTATCTGGCTTTTGACCTCCATACTCGGTAGGGTAGCGGTATTGACGTTCTGCTGTGGCATAATGACTGCTCGTGGCAGCTGCAGCATAGTTAGCAAACCCTGCATCGACTAATGCAGACCCTACGGCTAATGTCTCCATAGAGGTTGAACACGCACCAAACATCCCTAAAAAAGGAACAGCCATTGAACGCGCTACATAATTTGCCGAAATAATTTGGTTCAATAAATCTCCACCAAGTAAAATATCAATATCACTTTTTTGTAAATTTGCCTTTTGTAAACAAAGGTCAATGGCTGTTTGAAGCAACTTTCGCTCTGCTAACTCCCAGTTTTTTTCCCCACAATGTAAATCATTAAAAGATTGATCAAACGTTCCCCCTAATGGCCCTTGTGCTTCTCGAGGACCAGTTACAGAAGCCCCTTCTGTTAAATAAATATTATTTTCATATAGCCATGTTTGTTTTCCCATTTTTCTCATCCGTTTTTCCTCCTACATCCACTGTTGAATGATGTACCGAACGACCCCGACTAAGTATGCGGCAACTGTACCAAACACTATAACCGGACCGGCTAACTTAAACATGTTAGAGGCAACTCCTAACACAAAACCTTCACTTTTATATTCTAGTGCTGCACTCGTAATCGTATTGGAAAATCCGGTGACAGGTACTGCTGTGCCTGCACCAGCAAACTGACCTAACTTATCATACCAACCGAGCCCTGTGAAAATAGCTGCAAGCAAAATTAATGTCGTGACAGTCGGATTTACAGCTTGTTTTTCACTAAAGTCGAATACATTAATGTACATGTTCGTTAGCATTTGGCCAAACACACAAATAAGCCCACCAATAATATAGGCTTTAACACAGTTTAGAAAGATATTCGGTTTTGGTTGATATTGCTTTACCGTGTTTTTATAATTATGCTTCTGAAATTTTTGACTCATATGTCCACCTCATTTTATTGAACAAATATAATCCATTGAAAAAGGGAACCAAAAATTTTGCCAAAGACTAACGCACCAAGTAACCATAAAAGGTGGGTTTCCATACCAATCCTCTTCGTGATAATCGGGAACACGTTTAGTACTTCCGTTAACCCAGCCGCTAACATCCCAATAAATATTCCGTGAAAACAACCCCAAATAATCATGAAGATAATAGGGAGTTGTAAGGATACCCCATCAAAGGATAAAATAGTCCCCATCCACGCTCCCATTACCACACTCGCCTCGAAATATAATATATATTTTCTCCCTTTCGCTAGCTGAATCAACCGGGGAATGATTCCAAGTACAGTTAAAAATGCAACAAATCCTGCACCTACGGCTAATCCTGCGGCAAGGCCGATTATGATTTCGAGTACATTAATCATCTGCATCTTTTTGGCTCACTTTATTTTCGTGCATAATGACATAGTGGTCTAAATTTTGTTGATAATTAAACATTTCAACCTCTAAGGGGCTAGGCTCTTCGTTAATCCGTTTTTTAAATAAATGATTAAAAAACAAAATCATCCCGAGGCCAAGACCGATAGAATAAGGGATTTGTAACCAAAGGGGATACTTCTCCCACCTTCCCGTCATCATAAAATGGAGCTGTTGCTGAACCTCTTGCATACTCACATCATAGTGAAAGTTCATAATTGCCATTGCTGCCCCAATGAACAACAACAACCAAATAAAAGAAACAAGGATGAAATTCGGCTTTTTATTCGTATAATCTTTAATATTCACAATGGTTTGGTTTGGTCCTAATGGTTGTATTTCAAGGTGTGGAAACTGTTCCCGAATTTTTTCTACGACAGAAAAAATATCAAAGATGACGATATTTCGATCATGTTTTTTAATTTGGTATAAAAAAAACTGTTCTAATAATAATTTCCATTGCTCACTAGCCGAAATAACAGCAATATCCTTAAGTAACACTTTATGTTCCTTTGGAACGGAAATTTTATTGCGTAAGCGAAGATAGACAATCTCCCCCATCGTTATACCTCCTCATGATGAGAAGTCTGAAGTTATTATGTGTCATATTCTTCATTTTCATGCGGCCACTCATAGGATCATAAGCAGAAAAAAGCACAAAAAAAAATACCGGAAACATCCGGTATTTTACGTTTTCATTTGATCTTTTATTTGACTTAAAATCTTTTTCTCTAATCTTGATACTTGAACTTGAGAAATTTCTAGCCGTTCTGCGACTTCTGATTGGGTTTTATCTTTAAAATAACGCAAATAAATAATTAGTCGCTCTCGATCATTCAGGCTTCGAATGACTTCTTTCAACGCGATTTTATCAAACCACTTCGTATCCTCATCTGCTATTTGATCAAGCAGAGTGATTGGATCACCGTCGTTTTCATACACCGTTTCATGGATGGAATGAGGTGATTTTGACGCTTCTTGTGCAAAAACAATATCTTCAGGGGATATGTCTAGTTCGTCCGCAATTTCCTGCACAGTTGGTGAACGTCCTAACTTTTTCGTTAATTCATCCTTTTTCCTTCTAACCTTGTTGCCTGTTTCTTTTAAAGACCGACTTACTTTTACACTGCCATCGTCACGAATAAAACGTTGGATTTCACCGATTATCATCGGTACAGCGTAAGTTGAAAATTTTACATCATAAGAAAGATCAAACTTATCAATTGATTTTAATAATCCAATACAGCCGATTTGAAATAAATCATCTGCGTCGTATCCTCTGTTAAGAAATCGTTGTACTACGGACCAAACCAATCGGGTATTTCGCTCGACAAGCAGATCACGGGCTTCTTGGTTCCCGCTTTGACTACTTTCGATTAATTGTTTCACTTCTTCATCAGGCAACTGTTTTTCTTTATTTTGTTGCAAGTGCACATCCATAGGCATGGCCCCTTAATTACACAAGGTTTTACTTTGTTTAAAGTATTTTTTAAACCTAACAATCGTCCCCATTCCTGGTGTTGATGAAATTTCTACTTCATCCATGAAGTTTTCCATAATCGTAAATCCCATTCCAGAACGTTCCAATTCCGGTTTCGAAGTGTATAACGGCTGCTTAGCTTCATCTACATTTTCAATACCAATTCCTTCATCGCGAATTTCAATGGCTACATGGTCGTCACGCAACTGCCCATTAATCACAACTTTACCTTCACTATTATTTTCATAGCCGTGGATAATCGCATTTGTTACAGCTTCGGAAACGACTGTCTTAATTTCTGTTAGCTCATCCATTGTTGGATCAACTTGGGATACAAATGCAGCAACTGTGACACGGGCAAAGGATTCGTTTTCACTTCGAGCTGAAAAAGATAAAGTCATTTCATTATTCATGACGCCACCCCCAAGCTTTTCAGCGCGAAGTTTTCATCTTCTTCTAAACGAATAATTTTAAATAAACCTGACAAGTCAAACAGTCGCTTAACAGAAGGAGAAATTGAACATACTACCATTTCTCCACCTAATTGTTTCGTTTCCTTATATCGACCCAACATGACACCTAAACCGGAACTATCCATAAAACTTAACGTTTCCAAATTCACAATCACGTGCCGGATAGGTTCCTTTTGCATTTCTTTTTGCCACTTTTCTTTTAATTGTTCAGATGTATGGTGATCAAGTTCACCGGACAATCTTACGAGTAAAACATCTTCTTTACTTTCAAATTCAACGGAAAGACTCAACCTTTGTGCCTCCTTTTTTATGATGCTAATTGAGTCTTTCGCTTTTTCTTTTTTTATTTCCTGCTTGGCGACAAAAGAAGTGTTGATTCGATGAAATTGGTTATCATATCGTTACGATTTGACAAATTCCTTAAAGGATCGCTTTAAAAGGGTCCATATATTTGCAGTCTTCATATCATCCTTTAACACCAATGGTGTTTCGGACAACACTTTATCCCCATTTTTAATTTGCAACACTCCGACTCGATCCCCTTTTTTCATCGGCACTTTTAACCCTTTGTCATACTTAATCTCTTTTTTCACCTGTTCTGCATTTTCACCTTTTTTCAACAGTAGGGAAACATTATCACTCGTTACAACATCTACTTTCTCACTTTGGGCGTTGATCATAGATAGTTGATCAACTACGTCAAAACGTTTGTATAGGGGTTTCGTTTCAAACTGATGAAAGGCATAATCAAGCATTGTCGTTATGTCTCGATTTCGCTTTTTTGTCGTGTCAGCACCCATTGCAACAGCGATAACCCTCATGTCGCCACGCTTTGCCGTAGCAGTTAAACAGTATTTCGCTTCATTTGTATAGCCTGTTTTTAACCCATCTACTCCTTTATAAAACTTCACAAGCTTGTTCGTGTTTACAAGCCAAAATTCATCCTCTGTACCTTTACGTAAGTAATCATCGTAAATGCTTGTATATTCTGTTATCTTTTGATGCTTTAGCAGTTCTTTTGCCATAATAGCTAAATCTTTCGCTGTACTATAATGGTTTTTGGCAGGGAGTCCTGTAGTATTTTGAAATTGTGTGTCTTTCAACCCAAGCTGTTTCACCTTTTCATTCATCAATTTCACAAATGCTTTTTCACTGCCAGCGATACGCTCCGCTAATGCTACAGAGGCATCATTCCCTGAAGCAATTGCAACCCCTTTTAGCAGGTCATGCACAGTCATTTCTTCGCCAGCCTCTAAGAAAATTTGTGAACCACCCATGGAAGCTGCATGTTCACTGATGCGAACTTTTTCATCAAGCTTAATTGTACCTTTTTCAAGAGCTTCCATAATAAGAATAAGGGTCATGATTTTCGTCATACTTGCTGGTGGTAATCGCTTATCAGCATTTTTCGTATACAATACTTTTCCAGTGTCCTTTTCCATCAAGATTGCTGATTTAGAATGTTCCGCAAGGTCTAAGTCGTTAGATTCTTCCGCAAAGATTGATGTCATCGGAAATGAAACAAGCATGGAAAGTGTGATCATCAATGCTGTAATTTTTTTCATTCATTTTCCCTCCATTCCTGATGTTTCATATTTTTTCCATGTAACACAAAATTTATAACCATTTTTTAAAAGAAAAAGCCCTAACTTTTTGTTAGGGCTTGGGTCCTTGCTTACTTTGTAATAATATCCTGGATTAGTGTAGGTGGATCCACTCTTTCGGGCTGTATTGTAATGTTGGAATATAACTTTTCTTTCACTTGTTCAATGGATGTATCATTGGCATGAATCGTTAGGATTGGTTCATCTTTTTCAACGTAGTCCCCGACTTTTTTATGAAGAAAAATGCCTACAGCATGATCAATAATCGATTCTTTCGTTGCTCGGCCTGCACCTAGCATCATAGCCGCTGTGCCAATTTCATCAGCAACCATCTCTTGAATGTAACCAGATTCCTTTGCTAACAGGGAAACTCGATTTGCTGCTTGGGGCAATCTTGATTGATCATCAATCACAGCGTCATCTCCGCCTTGAGCACGTAAAAAATTGCGAAACTTTTCCAAAGCTAAATCATTTTCCATGCTCTGTTCAAGCATTTGTTTCGCTTGATCAAGTGTATCAGCCTTTTTTGCTAACACTACCATTTGACTACCGAGGGTTAAACAAAGTTCTGTTAAATCTTCTGGTCCTTCCCCTCTTAACGTATCAATTGCTTCTTTTACTTCAAGTGCATTTCCGATGGCTCTGCCTAATGGCTGACTCATATCACTAATAACAGCCATTGTATGACGGTTTACTTGGTTCCCGATATCAACCATCGCCTTTGCCAACTTTTGCGCTTCTTCAGTGCTCTTCATAAATGCACCCGCCCCGGTTTTTACATCCAAAACGATGGCATCAGCACCAGCGGCAATTTTCTTACTCATAATAGAGCTGGCAATAAGGGGAATGGAGTTTACCGTGGCCGTTACATCTCGTAAACCATACAACTGCTTATCGGCTGGGGTTAAATTTCCTGATTGACCCATCACTGCGACATGATTTTTGTTCACAAGATTAATAAATTGCTGTTTGTCTAATTCCACATTAAAGCCTGGGACAGATTCTAATTTATCAATCGTACCACCTGTATGCCCTAAGCCACGTCCGCTCATTTTCGCAACAGGTACACCAACGGAAGCGACTAGGGGGGCTAATACTAATGTCGTCGTATCACCGACACCCCCTGTTGAATGTTTATCAACTTTAATGCCCGATATAGCCGCTAAATCAATGGTTTCACCGGAATGGACAATCGCCATCGTAATATAGGCTCGTTCTTCATCGGTCATCCCATTAAAATAAATCGCCATACATAATGCACTTGCTTGATAGTCAGGAATTGTTCCTTCTGTATATCCGTTAATGAAAAATTGGATTTCTTCTTCCGTTAACTCATATCCGTCCCGCTTTTTTTCAATAATATCGACCATTCGCATTTAGATCACCTGCCTACACTCATTACGGTAAAGTACGTAAAATTTCTTTCACAAAATCTAAAAAGTGTTGTCTCACTTTATCTGTCGTTTCGATTACTTCGTCATGGGAAAGGGGTTGATCGAGGATGCCCGCCGCCATGTTGGAAATACATGAAATTCCTAAGACGGCTAATCCAGCATGTCTTGCCACAATAACTTCTGGAACAGTAGACATTCCAACAGCGTCTCCACCTAACGTACGTAACATGTTCACTTCAGCGCCCGTCTCATAAGTTGGTCCAGAAACACCAATATAAACTCCTTCTTGTACAGGTAAACCTAGTTTGTTCGCGCTTTGTCTTGCATGTTCAAGTAAATGACGGCTATACGCTTGCGACATATCTGGAAACCGAGGCCCAAAGTGATCATCATTCGGGCCAATTAATGGGTTTGTCCCTGTGAAGTTAATATGATCACGAATTAACATTAAGTCTCCGGGGTTGAAATCTTCATTAATACCACCTGCTGCATTCGTAACTAACAGCTGTTTTACACCGAGCTCTTTCATCACGCGAATCGGAAAGGTAACTTGGTCCATGCCATATCCTTCGTAGAAATGAAAACGACCTTGCATTGCAATGACTTGCTTTCCTTCAAGGGTTCCAACAACGAGCTGCCCCTTATGCCCTGCTACAGTTGATTGAGGGAAATGTGGAATTTCGTCATACGGGATAACGGTTGCATCCTCAATCTCATCAGCCAAGACACCTAAACCTGAACCTAAAATGAGTCCTATGACCGGTACTTTCCCATTAATTTGCTCTGTAATGTACGTCTTTGATTGTGTGATTTGTTCTTTCTTCATGTTTATGTCCTCCTACTTCCGATCTAAATCAGCTAAAAAGCTTGTTCCATGTTCTGGTCTTTTCACATTAAAAAGTTCAGCGATCGTAGCGCCAACATCAGCAAATGTTTTGCGTATTGGCAATTCAATCCCATTTTCAATCCCTTTATAGTGAACGAGTAACGGCACGTATTCGCGTGTATGGTCTGTCCCTTGATGTATAGGATCATTTCCGTGATCAGCTGTAATAATGAGCAAATCGTCTTCTGTTAATTTTTCGAATACTTCATCTAAACGTTTATCAAATGCCTCTAACGCTTCACCATACCCTTGTGGATCACGACGATGGCCATATTTTGCATCAAAATCAACAAGGTTCAAGAAATTCAAACCGTGGAATGGCTTATCCATAGAATCCACTAATTTATCCATGCCATCCATATTGTCGGTCGTCCGGATTGATTCTGTAATGCCTTCGCCATCGTATATATCAGAAATCTTCCCAAGGGCAATGACATCGTAACCTTCGTCTTTTAATTCATTCATAACGGTACGACCAAACGGCTTAAGTGCATAGTCGTGTCGGTTTGGTGTTCGTTGGAAATTACCTGGTTTTCCAACAAATGGACGAGCAATAACACGACCAACCATATATTTTTCATCTAACGTCAGTTCTCGAGCAATTTCACAAATACGGTATTGTTCTTCAATCGGAATCACATCTTCATGGGCGGCTATTTGTAAAACCGAGTCTGCTGATGTATAAACAATTAGCGCCCCAGTTTCCATATGTTCTTCCCCTAATTCATCTAAAATGGCTGTTCCTGATGCAGGCTTATTCCCAATTACTTTGCGGCCTGTTTTTGCTTCTAAATCGGATATTAGTTCATCAGGAAATCCGTCCGGGAAGGTTCGAAACGGTTGGTCAATGTATAATCCCATTAGCTCCCAATGACCAGTCATCGTATCTTTCCCGACCGATGCTTCTTCCATTTTCGTATAGTAAGCTAACGGCTTATCCACTTTTTCAATGCCTTTGATTTCCCGTATGTTACTTATGCCTAGCCTCCCTAAATTCGGCATATTTAAGCCATTCATATGTTCCGCAATATGACCTAACGTATCTGCACCTTTATCATGAAATTCCTCTGCATCTGGTGCTTCGCCTATGCCGACCGAATCCATTACAATTAAAAATACTCGTTTAAACTTCATCGTTAACCTCCTCTATTTCAACAACTGCTATAAACCCATTTTCTAGTTACTATGCCCTTGGATGGTGATTCCGATAAATATCTTTTAACCTGGCTTTCGATACATGAGTGTAGATTTGCGTTGTTGATATATCTGCATGCCCTAACATTTCTTGGACCGCACGTAAATCTGCACCATTTTCTAATAAATGGGTAGCAAAGGAGTGCCGGAGCGTGTGTGGTGTAATGTCTTTATGTATGTTCTTCCCTTTGGCAATCCCCTTCATCATTTTCCAAAAGCCTTGACGGCTCAAAGGACGTCCGTGGTGATTTAAAAACAAAGCATCCACTCGCTTCCCCTTTATTAACGTTGGTCGGGCGTTTGCCAAATAGTCCTCCAACGCCTTTTCCGCATGGGATCCGAGGGGGATAATGCGTTCTTTCGACCCCTTCCCATAACAACGGACAAACCCCATCGTTAAATGTAAATCATTCAACGTGAGGGAAATAAGTTCAGATACACGTAAACCAGTTGCATACATCACTTCCAACATTGCTTTATTCCGGATCGTCAAGGGGTCATTTCCCTGGAAATCGAGCAAACGTTCGACTTCCTCACTCGATAATACTTTAGGTAATGTACGTTCTTTTTTCGGTGTTTCTATATGTAAGCTTGCATCATGATCAAGATGATATTCCCGAACTAAAAATTGGTGAAATGTTCGTAATGTTGATAATATCCTCGCCACTGAGGATACGGATCGATCTTGTTCATATAAGGTTTGTATAAATTGCATAATATGCTTGCGTTGTATGTGTTGTACGTCTTTCATGCCAAGTTTTTCAATAAATTGTTGGTACTGTTTTAAATCTCGTCCATATGATTTCACCGTGTTTTCGGACAATCCTCGTTCAACTGTTAAGTAATGCAAAAAATCTTGAACAGCATGTTTCATATGTTACTCCCCTAATCGAAAAAAAATGGATAGCCGGTCCAGCCAGTTGCCATCCTCCACATCAGACACTTTCACCGCATTTCCCTTCGGTTTATCATAGCGATGAAACTGATCGTATTCCTCGTGCATAAACCGTAAACCAAAATAAAAGAAAAGTGTACATATAACAAAAATGAGTAAGACTTTAAAAAATTCGACTACTATGTTTAACCAGTTCTTCATGAACATATCTCCTTTTAATGCGATCGTCATTAGTACAAGATATGCCATTTTTATTGCGTATTATACTATATTTTCGTAATTCTAGTAATACCATTCCACGGTACTCGAATTCCTTTCGTTTGTAAATAAAAAACCTCTTCTTCCATGTCGGAAAAAAAGGTCGGTTCGCTTCCTCTTATTTCGTTATTGACAATTACGACAGACACCATGAAATGTGAGGCGATGATCCTTTACAGCAAAGCCCCAATCATTCTCTACGATTTTCTCAACGTCACCAAGTAGATCATCCTCAATTTCCTCAACAGAACCACATTCAATACAAACTAAATGGTGATGAAAATGTTCAGCACCTTCTTTACGTAAATCATAACGGGATACACCGTCGCCAAAATTAATTTTATCTACAATCTTTAATTCCGATAATAATTCTAATGTACGATATACGGTAGCAAGTCCAATTTCTGGAGACTTTTCTTTTACGAGGAGGTACACGTCTTCGGCACTGAGGTGATCTGCTTCGTTTTCTAGTAGTACTCTTACGGTCGCTTCCCTCTGTGGCGTAAGTTTATAGCTTTGAGAATGTAATTGTTTCTTTATTTTATCAAGACGATGTTCCATGTATGCCCCTCCCTCGTATTACCCACTAACATTATAAGCAGACATGAAATTAGTGTCAAATTAAAATCATTACAATATATTCACAATAATTATTATCAAGAAATAATCATTTTAGTATATCCATTCAATGACCATTTGCATGATATTTGGAGAAATAAATGATTCAACAATCGATGCGACAAATACGAGTGCAATAACAATGACAAAAATAGCCGAATATTGTGCAAAATGGGTACGAATTGGATCGTGGTATGTGCGATTTAGAAACAACTTCCGAATTAAATATAAGGAAAAAATCATCGCAAAACTACCAGCAATTAAATATGCCGGGATAATAAATAAGTTTTGGGGTGCCACAGAAACAGCGGCAACAAATAATCCTTTCCACGCCATTTGATTAACTAAGAACCCAACCGAAAACCCAACAACAATCCCTTTCAAAAAGATGAAAATCCAAATGAGTGGGATGCCAATAATGGAAAGCCCTAAAATGAAGATGAATAACACATATTTTACGTGGTAGAAGAATGTATGTTGAAACAGTTGTTGTTCATGGATAATCAGTCCATCTTGCAATTGATCGAAAAATTGATGGAGGTAAAAAAATAAATCTTGTTTTTGTATGAAGTTCATACTATTGACAATTATTGCTCCAAAAATAACGCCAATTAAAAATAGGACGGTAATAAAAGTATAGATACTACTATATTCAGAAAGTTGAATTTTCGAGCGAAATGATTTCTTGTGTAACATGCTATTCCTCCATTCAATCATTCTATTTCTAGCAACTTAACTACTGCTAATCTATGAGTGAATACTAGAAAATAGACCAAAAAAAAAGACCATTTCAATTACTTGAAATGATCTACTTTTCCATATTTGCCACCACCGCCGGCTTGAAAGGAGAGTGTCCCTTCCCTCATTTTTAAAATCAAATTGGCAATTTTTTCGTTACTTGCATTTATTAACTCTTCTTTCGATGCTTCATGCAAAATATACATTTCCGTTCCGAGATTTGATAATAGCCTTTCGTACGTTTTCGGACCGAGGGAAGGCAAATACTCCATCGGTGCATGGTGAATGTATGGAGGTCTCGTTCTTTTAGGACGCTCGGTTTGTATAGAAATTTCTTGTATTCGTTCCGATACTCCTTTTACGATCTGCGTAAAACCGCATTGTTCACACCGTTTTGCTCTACTATCCCGTTGTTCAAAACATTGGGCACAAACAGTGCGATAATATTTTCCGAGCTGTGGGTTCATCCCGTAGTTCGCTACCACTTTTCTTCCTTCTGTTTCTTGTAAGGCAAGCTGCAGCTCCCGGTATGTCGGTTCCTTCATTCGAATTTGTTGATACTCCCGGGCAATTTTCTTCAACGAATGGGCGTCCGAATTGGTCAAGAACGTATAAGGGGCGAGTTCTTCTATTTGTTCTGCCATTGATGTATCACTACTTAATCCTAGTTCTACCGCATCTACTAGTTTAGGCTCGAATACTTCTGTTAAACTTTTGCTGACCCCTTTACCATACAAGCTTTTAAACGGTGTGAAAATATGTGCTGGAATAAATAATCCGCCTAGTTCCTTTACTTTTTGTTGAAGCACTTGTGCATTCACATAGATTCGCTGGGAGCTTAAGGTTACGTTTTTCACCCGTTCAGCATACCATTCGGAAAACACCCGCATCGTCAGTAAATCCGGAAAGTAGCACAGAACATGAATCGGCCCTTTACAATGTTCATCATAAAGCTCAATTTCCGATCCTAATATAAGGGTTACCCGCTGATAAGCAATGCCTCCATTTGGTAATGGCTTTGCTTTCCCTAATTTGATAAGGTTTTCTAGTTCCAATTGCACTTCTGGTACATGGGCATCAATAATCCCAATCATATCCAACCCTTTTCGATTGGCTGCCTCCGCTAATATGTTCGTTAAGGTTAAGTTTTTTGATGCGGTAATTTTCACCGGTTTTCCTGTAGGTGTCCCTCCAATATGAATGTGTAAATCAACGAAGTAATCGGTCAACGTCATGTATCATCTTCCTTTACGCTGTAAGTAAAGCAGTGCATAGGCTGTTTTTGCATCCATAATGCGCTTTTCTTCCATTAACTTTTCCGCTTCTTCTAATGTGCATTCCATTAACTCGACAAACTCATCTTCATCTGCAGACTGAGGGTTGTCGATTTTCTCAAGATTTTCTGCTACATATAGATGGACGAGTTCGTCAGCAAATCCTGGGGAAGTATAAAACGCAGTTACATATGTAAGATGTTCAGCAGCATAACCGGTTTCTTCCTCTAGTTCCCGTTTGGCAGTTACTTCCGGTGCTTCTCCTTTTTCCAGTTTTCCCGCTGGTATTTCAACAAGGCTGCGTTCCAACGCTTTCCGATATTGTTCCACAAGGACAATTTTTTTATCTTTCGTTATCGGAATAACGGCAACCGCTCCCGGGTGCTTCACAATTTCCCGTTTGGACGTTTTTCCATTCGGTAACTGTACGTCATCGAGTTGAACGTTAATCACTTTACCAGAAAATATTGGTTTCGATTGAATCGTTTTTTCTTCGAATTTTTTCACTTCGTTCACCTTCTTCTTTTTTTCTACGACCATCATAACATAATAAATGTCATCATTTGTCATTAGGAACCTCTCTTCTATACAATGGAGATACCAGAATGGGAAAGGATGAGTACAATGAAAAAACGGCAAATTGGAACGTCCGATTTATATGTATCTGAACTTGCTCTCGGTTGTATGACCTTAGGGACCGATGAACAGAAAGCGAAATCCATTATCGACCAAGCTCTTGATGCTGGCATTAATTTTTTAGATACGGCAGATTTATACGATTTTGGGGTTAATGAAGAAATTGTCGGAAAGGCGATTAAAGGGAAACGAGATGACATCGTGTTAGCAACAAAGGTTGGCAATCGCTTTGAACAAGGAAAAGAAGGTTGGTATTGGGATCCTTCGAAGGCATATATAAAGGAAGAAGTAAAAGAAAGCTTACGACGTTTACAAGTCGACTACATTGACCTTTATCAATTACATGGTGGTACGACTGATGATCCAATTGATGAAACGATTGAAGCGTTTGAAGAGTTAATACAAGAAGGCCTTATTCGTTATTACGGCATTTCCTCAATCCGGCATAACGTCATTCGGGAATATGTGAAACGGTCCAACATCGTCAGTGTGATGATGCAATACAATTTGTTTGATCGTCGCCCTGAGGAAGAAATGTTAGATTACTTACATAGCAACAACATTAGTGTGTTGGCACGAGGGCCTCTTGCAAAAGGGATGTTAAGTGATCAAGCTTTAAAGCAACTGGAACGAAAAGGCGACAACGGTTACTTAGACTATTCGTATGAGGAGGTAAAACATGTTGTAAACAGTTTTATGATGTATACAGGTGTTGATCATTCAGCGAATGCCATTGCCTTGCAGTACGTATTACGTCATCCTGCTGTCGCTGCTGCCGTATTCGGGGCAAGCTCAACGAAGCAATTAGAGGAAAGTGTAACGTACACAAAAGCAAAGCCAATGAATGACACGGTGTATCAAACATTACAACAGCTAACAAAGCCAATCAAATATGACAAGCACCGCGAATAACAGAAGGAGGTGCGAAGTCATCCCTAACAGGTTCTGTTCTGAGGTACAAAACATTAAATCATTTAACATCACTGTAATCTCGAAGGATTCACAGTAAATTTACATACGAAATGACATTAAAAAAGGGACTTAGAATGTTTTTCAAGTCCCTTTTAACCCTTCTTGAATTACCTCCGTTAGTACATAGAAATAATCGACGTTATGAATCTCTTTCTACCCGATAGCTCAAGATTTATGTTTATCTAGCATTATACCTATCATAATTCCTAACAAAACATTCGTGATTATTAAAGGATTTTTATCTGTGGTGAAAAACATTGTCATAATACCTGCTATTACCCCAAACACCATGATCTTAAAATACATACTTAACCTCCCCCAAAAAATTGTTGTATTAAAAAAAAAATTTCTATACCCTTCTTCATCAATACTGTTCCTTTAATTCGAGTCCAGTTTGCGGTGAAGGTTCTTTTTCCAGTCATCTGCAAGCTCGTCAAGCTCAAGTAACCGTTCAATTACCGGCTGATTAGGTTGGTCATGATAAGTGATATCATTAATATCCAGAATCGGAATAGTCGTTTTTCGCTCTTGTAAAATAAACGAATCGTTTACGGACACACTCCCTTCTTGTAGTACACGTAAATAATAACCAGAGTAACCGGTCTCCCGGATATAAAGTGGGAATTTCTGAACCCCATGGCGCTTACCTATTTTGAAACAAGGTCCTCTTGGCTGACTTACTTGAACAACTGACTCCCCCCATTGAAAAATATCTCCGATATGTACATCTGTTTCCGTCCCTCCCTGTAACGTAACATTTTCACCAAAGGAGGGGATTGGAAGGGAGATCCCTAGTTTATCCTCCCAATAGGAATAATGCTCATAAGGGTAAACACAAACGGCTTTATCAACACCACCGTGATTGACGAGGTCCGCCTGCTCATCCCCTTCTAAATTCGTTTTTCGTAACTTTAACATTTTATCATGTACCGATTGTTTATCAATTCCCGATAGGACTTCCTTTTCCTCATTATTTGCAATACTTTTCGGACGCCCTATATTTAAAGAGATAATGGTTGCTTTCATATTTTCGTCCTCCATAAAGTTTTCGATTGTTAACGTTTCGATACTTTTTGGCTTAATCCTGCTAAGACCCGTCTTTTTCGGTGACAACAAAGGGCGCATATAACGCACATTCTCCTCGTAAATCTTATTCTCATACAATCATATATGCTTGTTCAAGATAGCCGAACAATCATTGGTACTATCAATGCAACATCTACTAGCAATCACGTCAATCACTAATCTTCCTGACGTGATCCATTGCAGGACCGATGGTTCGTTATTCCGCAAAATGACCACCAACAAGCTTGCTTCGATGTAAGGCGGTACCAGCTTTCGTATAAGAAACAGCTCGAAGGAGGGCATCACTGCCATACTTGTTGCGAATTTCGTCCATGACGTAGCCGAGATTGCGCTTCTTTTCCCGGTTATCATCAAACAAACTAAGCTGTACGGCTTCGTCCTCCTCAATATTGGAAAGAGAAATAGACACTTTTCGCACGACACGATGATCGTAAAACTGGTGAAACAGTTGCATACAAACATCAAAAATGTCTTGGGTAACGTTTGTCGCAATGTCCATCGTTTTCGAACGATAAAAGCCGCCGCCTCCTGTTGTATCACTGTAGCTTAAACCGAAGCTTACCGTTCGGCCTGCTTTCCCACTCATTCGTGCCCGTTTCGCCACTTCTTCACACATCTCCAACACGACGTAGCGTACTTCTTCTGGATCAGCATAATCCCGGAGCAAAATTTGGCTTTTCGCAAAACTAATTTGCCCTTGCAAAATGGGGGCGCCTAGTTCTGATAAGTCAACACCGTGGGCATGATAATACAATTGATTACCCATAACCCCAAACGCTTTTTCCAGCTTTTCCAATGGAAATTGGGCAAGCTGGCCTACCGTTGTAATGCCCATACGATGTAACCGGCGTTCTATCCGAGAGCCAATCCCCCACATCTCCTGTAATGGTGACACAGGCCATAGCTTGTTCGGCACATCATCATACGTCCACTCAGCAATTCCTTTCTTTTTCGCCTCTAAATCGAGACAAAGCTTCGCCATTAACATGTTCGGTCCGATGCCAATGGCACAAGGTAATTGAAACGTTTCCATCATCTCCGCTTGAATATGTTCGGCGATTTCCGTAGCACTTCCCCATAGCTTTTCGGTTCCGGTTACATCTAAAAAGCTTTCATCCACGCTGTACGTATGAATGTTTTCCTTCGGTACGTACTGTGAAAATAATCGGGTAATTTCCACCGACACATCTAAATACATGTTCATTTGAGCTGGGACGATGACGATACGGGGGTCATCAGGGATTTCAAACAACCGGTTACCCGTTTTAATACCGAAATCCTTTTTTAATGCTGGGGATGCCGCTAAAACGACACTGCCAGGTCGATCTAAATTGGCCACAACCGCTAAATGGCATGTCATAGGATCAAGGCCCCTCGCCAACGCAGCACAACTTGCGTAAAAGCTTTTCATATCAACACACAAAATCTGACGTTTCGGTAACGTATGATAATCCACTACCGGTTTCATAGGTCCGCTCCTTTTTTCTATTCGTTACTTTATATTATGCAAACATATGTTCGATAATTCAAGTAGTGATTTTTACCAATGAAAAAAATTGCTATACTAAACAGTAGAGGGGGAGGAACTCAATGAGAAAAGCAAGAGATATACTTCACTTTTTGTTCGGGTTTGAACAAAAATCGAACGACATTCCGTTATCAGCCATTGAACAAGGCATGAAGCGACGGGCATTTCCTTTGGAAGTTCAACAGGAAATTATGGAGTTATGTGACAATATGATGTATGAAAAGGGAGAACAAGGGTTTCAGCAGTGGGCGAAAAATCTCCACTACCGTTTGCCAACCCATTTCGCCAAAGAAACTGTTGCCTATAACTTATATCACAAATGTCCTACGTGGATTGAGAGGGAGATTAAAAAACTTGAAGAGGAAGTGCAATTAAACTGGGAGAAACAAGCAGAAGATTTACATAGTCAACAAAATGAAGTAAGAAAAACACAACTCGTCATTCGTGACCGCTTGTCACAACTCATTGATGACATAAGAGATGAACCGGAACAAAAATAGCCAACAGGCATAAAGCCGTTGGCTATTTTTGTTGAAATTGACGCTTAAACAAACGTTCCAACATGCTTGGCCATAATTGATAGAGGCGAGCTCCTACATCCATCCAACGGGGCATATTGATTTCGCGAATAGGATGATATAAAGCTCTCACGACCCGTTCTGCTACTTTATCTGGATGTAACATAAATTTCTCTACAGAGCGTTCGTAATTTCCCGATGGATCAGCGGAAGAGAAAAAGTTCGTTTGTACAGGGCCCAAATTCACAGCTGTCACAAAAACCCCGTCTTGTTCGGCCTCCAACCGTAACGCATTCGTAAATCCTAGTACAGCATGTTTAGATGCAGCATATCCTGCTGCCTTTGTCGTCGCAAGCTTTGCTGCTTGGGAGGCGATATTAACAATATGCCCTTCCCCTCTCTCTTGCATATGGGAAAGAAAAAAACGGGAGGATTGGATAAGGGCAAGGACGTTTACTTGAAACATACTGTCGTATTGCTCCATCGTCATATCCGTCACTCGTTCAAATAGACCGAAACCTGCATTGTTGATCACGACATGAATATGTTCATGAACATCGACAATGCGATGAAGGGTCGCCTCCCACTGTATGCGGTTCCCTATATCACACCGATAAACGAACGCTTCTAGCCCATGTTGCGACTGAATTTCCTTCGCCATCGTTTGGAGCTTCTCTTCTGACCGGGCAACTAAAATCGGCGTCCCGCCTTGAGCAGCAACGTGTAACGCGATTCGCTCCCCGATACCACTTGAAGCTCCAGTTATAACTACATTTTTCTTTTCCAAGTTCATCTGAAACCTTCCTTACGAAACAAAGTAGATGACAACTTCGTCCTCTGTCTTTGTATGTATTTTTCCTAATGATTGTAAATAATCTAACTGGCCAACCGTTTCCGACATTGTTAAACCAAATTGTGTCTCATACTGATCCGGGAAAAGCTTGCGACATACTTCAAACGCTGTTAAAGGCTTTACTTGTAGCAGTTGATACACGCTTTCTGCTCTACCTTCCTGTTTTTGAAGCCGTTCCTGAATCAGTAAGTTTGGAAGGTCAAACTCAGGTCCATGTCCGGGATAAACAGATTGAATATCATATTGAGTAATCTTTTCCAACGATGATCGATATTGTAACAACGGTTTGGGCCGATCTTCCCCTTCCATCGGCGGCTCTAACAGGGGATTTGAAGAAATATGGTGAAGTAAAAGATCACCAGCGAAAAAACGACCGTTTTGTTCGTTATAAAAAGAAAGGTGACTTTGGGCATGTCCGGGTGTCTCAAGTACAATGAAATCTTCGTGCCCAGGTACACGGTCCCCTTCTCGTAAAACCGATGTCAATTCCCCTCTTCCCATATAGTATAACGTTGTTTTTAATGTTGATGTCATCGTTTGGTATTGCGCCGGCACACCGAGCTCCTTATACAATCCTTCAAAAAAATTGAGGTATCGATCAAAAAAGGATTGATCTCGTGTGACCCAAGGTTGTAAATGTTCGTGACCGCAAATAGATTGTATCCGTTCCAGACGGGGAAAGAAACCGGCGTGATCCGGGTGGTGGTGAGTTAAAATGACTTGTTCAATGTCATTCGGTGTATAACCGATCTGTTTTAATTGACCGACGAACACCTCCCATGCTTCATCTGTATTAATTCCTGCATCCACAATACTTAATGTATCTCCTTTGAGTACATATACATGCACATCCCCTACTGGATACGGTGTTGGAACTGTAATCCGTTGAATCGATTCTTTATCATATTTCACAACATGTCATCCCCCAATAAAATGAATCGTCATTCATTTTATTGTACATTGTTTCTATTGATTTGTCAGTTTTTTGTTAAAAAAGACACGCACAGTATCTGTTAACATATTGGGCAATGTTTCAAACGTATATGGTAAATGAAGCCGCTCAGTCCATTGATGGGCGTTTTTCCCGTAAGGACCAATATTTAAAACGGGCATCGACACAGATTTCATCGCTTTTTCATCTAATTGGTAGCCTTTTCCATGCAACGGCATATTGTCCTTTAAATGGGACAATGACAAATTTGACCGTACTGGTCCGACAAAGCTTAAATCCGATAAGCCAGGGAAGTATTCGGCTGTTTTTAAGGTAACCCCATACTTCGAAGCGATTGCTTGTTGAATCGTCGTACATTGCTCCCGGTATCTTGTTAGACCAGTTGTCGACACTGCCGGATAAAAGGGCGGACTGTAAAATAAAATAATCATCGGCGCCAAGTCTTTGCATAAATACGCTAAATCTTGAACGAGTAACGTGGAGAAATCCCGATCCCCTTGCTCACGGTTTTCCATTAATAAACGTTGGCGTCTTAATACTTCCTCCTCGCCGTGTCGTTTTACGGCCTCTTCATATAGTTCGTTATAATTCCATATCGAAACGTTAACAGGAGAGGAATACGAAACTTGTGAGATTTGTTGGTAATATTCCCCTTTCTCACGATAATGGTGCTCGATTTTCTTCTTCGCCCGTTTTGCTCCTGCTAATAGTTTTTCGGTCAACTCTTCTATTGTTTGCTCCATGAACAAAATATTGTACATCGATATGGCAGAAATCGGCGTTTGTACGGAATATTCATCCTTTAAATCCCGATTCATCAAACTGACTGGTGGTGGTGTCGTCTCTTTTCCTACCCGTTCGATAAATGACTCATGGAGTTCAATCTCTTGATTTACGTAACTACTCATGACATTCGCATTCACACCGGCAAAAGGCTCACCAGCATGGGTTTCCTTACCATAACAATAGAACCCGGGTAACACTTTCCCGATGGAACCCGTATACATATAGAAGTCCGTATCACCAGGATAATGACGAAACATCGGCTCTGCATTTAAACAAACTTCATAGGAAAGATTCTCTTCTTCCTTTAATTGTTGTAAACGAGGAAGGGCACCAATCATTCCTAACGAATTCGCCTCTTCATCAGGTACGACGAGCAATAATAGATTTCCTTGAAATTCGCCATTCATCGCTTTTTCAAGTAAGGAAAGGTGTAATGTTAAGCCTGCTTTCATATCCATCGTCCCTCTACCAAACAACCATTCACCAGTGGCGAGATCTTCTTTTGCATCCTGAGGAAGGAGATGATCGTACTGCCTTAATGTATTTGTAAGTGCCTTCGGATGAAAAGCGAGGTTTTTAAATGACCCGTAATCTTCTACATCGACAACATCGATGTGACTAACGAGGACAACTGTGTCTTTAACATTTGCATCGCTTTTCACGAGTGCCGTTAAATACTGCCTCCCGTCTTGTAATGGATTTAGCGAGACGTGTTGAGGATAGCTTTGAAAGTAAGGCTTGTCGGACAGTAGATAATAAACATACTCCACAATAGCTATCTCTGCTTCGGAACCGGTAATACTCGGATACTCAACTAATGAACATAATAAATCAATCATTTCTTTTTTCGTTTGCCATGACATCGGAATATAGCCCCTTTCTTAAAAGATTGACTTTTTTCTGCAAATCTACCACAATCATGAAAGATATAAATAAAGAGGTGTATCAACGTGAACACAAACATTTTTGCCCATCGTGGTGCGAGTGGATATGCGCCTGAAAATACAATGCCAGCGTTTCAACTAGCCTACGAACAGGGTGCAAACGGCATCGAAACAGATGTACAACTCTCCAAAGACGGTGTACCTGTGTTAATCCATGATGAAACGTTAAAACGGACAACAAACGGTACTGGTTATGTAAAAGATTACACCGTGGAAGAATTGAAACAATTGGATGCTGGAAAATGGTTTTCGCCGAAATATGCTGGTATTACGATTGTAACATTAGAGCAATTCTTACAATGGGGAAAATCAAAAAATCTTTTATTTAATATTGAATTGAAAAATGACACGATTAATTATGAAAAATTAGAGCAAACGGTTTATGACGCTGTCTTGAAATACAACCTATTAGATCAAACGATTTTTTCCACGTTTAATGCCAAAAGTGTAGAACGAATGAACCAGATTGATCCACATGCTGAAGTTGCCTTTTTAACTTCGTCCAACAAACGCCATTTATTAAAAGATGTGATTAATATGGGGGGAAATGCACTACACATTCATTACCGATTATTAACGGAACGACTCGTAAAGAAGTGTAAAGACCTACACATTCCGCTCCGTGTATATACAATCAATCGCCCACAACAGATGAAGCGATGTTATAAGCTTCAATGTGACGGAATCTTTACCGATTACCCTGACATCGCCTTAACAGAACGGAAAGCCTTTCAATCGAATGAATAAAGGTTGTCAGTTTGTTCCGTTGCCATAATATGCTATGTTATGTATGGAAAAAATAATGCCGGAAAAGGAGATGAGTGAAATTGAGTCAATATACGAAGCTATTTTCACCATTTACAATCAAAAATGTTTCAATAAAAAACCGAATTGTCATGTCTCCAATGTGTATGTATTCAGCGGAAACAGAGGATGGCCATGCTCAGCCGTTCCATTTTACCCACTATGAAAGCCGAGCAGCTGGACAAGCTGGAATGGTCATGATTGAAGCAACGGCTGTACGCCCTGAAGGACGTATTTCACCACGAGATTTGGGCATATGGGATGATGCTCATATCGAAGGATTAAAAGAAATCAATACAGGCATACATCGGCACGGTGCTGTAAGTGCAATTCAGCTTGCTCATGCCGGACGAAAGGCAAACTTAACCGAACCAACTTATGCACCTAGTAGTTTACCATTTAATGAACAATTCCCTACTCCTAATGAAATGGATGAAGGGAAGATTTCAGAAACGGTTCAAGCGTTTCAATTCGGTGCAAAGCGCGCGAAGCAAGCTAACTTTGATGTTATCGAAATTCACGCTGCCCACGGTTACTTAATTAATCAATTTTTATCCCCGTTAACGAATAAGCGAACAGATCAATATGGAGGTACAAAAGAAAACCGTTATCGATTCCTTTCTGAAGTTATTGATGGTGTGAAACAAGTATGGGACGGGCCCCTCTTTGTTCGTATTTCTGCCAATGAATATCACCCAGATGGAAATAAGATCGACGACTTTTTTTATTTCGCACAACAAATGAAACAACAAGGCGTCGATCTGATTGATTGTAGTTCAGGTGGGGTCGTGCCAGCAGCTATCAAAACGTATCCCGGGTATCAAGTGACATTCGCAGAACGAATTAAACATAGTGCTAATATTCATACAGGTGCGGTTGGATTGATTACAAGTGGACTGCAAGCAGAGGAGATTTTACAAAATGATCGTGCAGACTTAATCTTTGTTGCCCGTGCTTTTTTACGTAACCCGTATTGGCCTAAGCAGGCGGCTGATGAGTTAGGTACTATCATAGAAGGGCCAAAACAATATAAACGTGGTTGGATGTAAAAAATACTATTAACCTCGTGATAGGAGGTGCTGTTATGAAATTACATTTTTTCGGAACGGGGGCAGGTGTCCCTTCCAAAAAGCGCAATGTTTCCTCATTCGCATTACAGTTATTGCAATACGACGGAAGCGTTTGGTTGTTTGATTGTGGAGAAGCAACCCAACATCAAATTTTACATACCCATATCAAGCCAAGAAAGATTGAAAAGATTTTTATTACCCATTTACACGGCGACCACATTTATGGCTTACCCGGGTTATTAAGTAGTCGCTCCTTTCAAGAGGGACGCACCCCTGTTCAATTGTATGGACCAAAAGGGATAAAGGAATACATTGACGTGTCATTGCAAGTGAGCCAAACACGATTAGCGTATCCTCTCGAAATAATCGAATTAAAAGAGGGAATCTTATTGGAAAACGACCATTTTACGGTTACGGCAAAACTGCTGGCTCATGGCGTCCCATCTTATGGTTTTCTCATTGAGGAGAAGCCGACGATTGGAGAACTCCTTCCCAAAAAGCTACAAGCGGCTGGAATTGCACCAGGTCCTATATATAAGAAGATAAAAGAAAATGAAAAAACAACGTTGCCAGATGGTCGTCTCGTAAAACGGGCGGACTTTATCGGACCATCGAAACGAGGAAAGCGGATCGCGATTTTCGGAGATACTCGTTACATACGAGAGCATGCTGAATTTGCGAAGAATGCTGACGTCATTGTCCACGAAGCAACCTTCGCACCTGGAGAAGGTGAAATGGCATATGAATATTTTCATTCAACCGCCAGCGACGCGGCCAATCTTGCCAAAGATGCAAAGGCAAAGCATTTAATCCTTACCCATATTTCTTCACGCTATCAGGATGAACAAACGAAAGACATATTAGAAAAGACAAAAAAAATATTCTCACAAACAACCATTGTTAATGACTTAGATGAGATTGATATTTGAGAAGACGGGGGTGGCCACCGATGAACATAGACCAAATCATCGAACAACAACGAACGATGTTTTCTGAAGGGAAGACATTAACGTATACCATTCGGAAGCATCAGCTGCAAAAACTAAAACAGATGATTGTTCGCAATGAAAAACAAATCATTCATGCTTTGAAAACAGATTTGAATAAGTCTGAATATGAAGCATTTATGACAGAAATCACCTTTTTATATGCAGAAATTAATGAAGCCCTAAAATTATTATGGGATTGGATGACACCTGAGAAGAGAAAAACCCCCCTATTACACCAAGGTGCAAAAAGTTTTATTTATAAGGAACCATATGGTGTTACGTTAATTATCGGACCGTGGAATTATCCTTTTCACTTAATGATAGCCCCGCTAATTGGCGCCATTGCAGCAGGCAATACAGCCGTATTGAAACCGTCAGAATATACACCTGCTGTGTCCAAGTTACTCGCGAACATGATTCATGACACGTTTGATCAAAACTACATTACCGTCATTGAAGGAGATGAAAAGGTGAGTCAAGCTCTACTAGAGCAAAAGTTTGATTACATCTTTTTCACAGGAAGCAAAGCCGTGGGGAAAGTTGTTATGGAAAAGGCGAGCCGCCATTTAACCCCTGTCACCCTCGAACTAGGCGGTAAAAGCCCTTGTATCGTTGATAAAGATGCACGTCTTGACATGGCAGCGAAGCGTGTCGCTTGGGGTAAATTTATAAACGCCGGCCAAACTTGCGTATCACCTGACTACTTGCTCGTCCACGAACAGGTGAAAGAACCATTTTTAGCCAAATTAGAACAAGCAACGAAGACGTTGTTTAGCTCGAAGCCATTACAAAATGATCAATATACGAAGATTGTCAACGAGCGTCATTTCAAACGATTATCGGCATTTTTGCAGGATGGACACATTCGCTTTGGTGGAAAAACAGATGAGCTCCATCACTCCATAGAACCGACCGTATTAGAAGACATTACATGGGATGATCCGGTCATGCAGGATGAAATTTTCGGACCCATTTTACCAGTGCGTACTTTTCGTCATCTCACAGATGTCAAAGGGGAAATTGATAAAGCACCAAAGCCACTTGCATTATATTACTTTTCTGAGAGTGGAAAAAAACAAGAATGGATTGCGAAAAACATCTCTTACGGCGGTGGGTGCATGAATGACGTTGTCATGCACTTAGCAAATCCGTATTTACCCTTTGGCGGTGTAGGCCCTAGTGGTATGGGAAGCTATCACGGAAAAACAAGCTTTGATACCTTTTCCCATCAAAAAAGCATCTTAAAACAGACGACAAAGATTGATTTAGCTTTCCGCTATCCAAATTCAAAGTTAAGTTTGAAAATGATCAAAAAAATGTTTAAAAAATAACAGTTTGGGGTTATCTCGAACCCCAAGCTGTTTTTATGTTTTAAAGTCATCCAAGAAATCTTTTTGAAAACTCGTCGATACAGAATGGGAATCACGAGCAGGTGCTACGTCCTTTTTAAACACGCCCTCCCCGTATTTTTCTGCTAAATAGTCCACGGCTTCATATAACTTCTCTTTTTTCGCTTCTTTTTCAAACGTGAACAAGTCTAATTGTTTCGCCACTTCATCCTTATCGACTAAATCTTGGGCCGTGACCCCTAACAGTCGTATCGGTTCCCCGTTCCAATTGTCTAATAAAAGCGTATATGCACGTTCAGAAATATCGTCAACGGTTTCAAGGAAATCGTGAACATGTTTACTCCTCGTGATCGTCTTGCGATTGTGATAGCGGATCATTACTTGTATCGTCTCGGCGAGGACTTTCTTTCGTTTCATCCGCTCCACTACTTTTTGTGACAGTTGTCGGATGACTTTACGGATTTCCATTTCATCTGTCGTATCATAGGGAAGTGTTTTGGAATTGCCGATACTTTTAAACTCGCTTACTGCATCAGGGTCCACTGGACGTGGATCATAGCCATTAGCTCGATTTTTTAAATGTTCCCCATTAATCCCAAGTAAACTTTTTAGATGGTAAGCGTCTGCTTTCGCTAAATCTCCGATTGTTTCAATCTCAATGTTTTTCAGCTTTTCGGCTGTTTTACTACCAACACCATACATCTCTTCAATCGGTAACGGCCATAGTTTTTCTTGTAGCTCTCGTTTCCGTAATACAGTAATACCCATAGGTTTTTTCATATCTGACGCCATTTTCGCCAAAAATTTATTTGGAGCTATGCCAATGCTGCATGGTAAATCGAGTTCATCGAATATCCGTTCTTGGATATTTTGGGCGATCTCTAACGGTGTTCCTAAATGGGCACATTCCGTAACATCCATGTAGCCTTCATCGATGGAAACCGGTTGAACAACTGGAGTCACATCCGATAAGATTTGGAAAATATGTCGAGATGCTTCACGATACCGATCGAAATTCGGACGCATCACAACGAGGTTTGGGCATAGCTTTTTCGCTTGCCATAACGGCATTGTCGTTTTCACACCTTTTGCCCTTGCTTCGTAGCTGCTCGTAACGATAATCCCTTTCCGCTCTTCTGGGTTTCCGGCAATCGCAACGGGTTTTCCCTTTAAGTTTGGATTGTACGCCATCTCTACGGAAGCATAAAAACTATTCATATCGACATGAAAAATGATATTTCCCTTCGTCGGAAAACGTTTCGTCATTGTACCACCCGTTTCAATCATCCAACATTATTCCCTTTATTTTACCATAAAGGACTTGTGAAAAAGAAAAAGTAGACCTTCAAGGTCTACTCCTTACTTACTGTGCTGCTTCTTCTGTAATCGCAACAATTAATTCTGCCATTTTCACAAGCTCTTCAATTGGCATTTTTTCGTTTGTTGTGTGAATTTCTTCATACCCTACCGCTAAGTTCACGGTTGGGATTCCAAAGCCAGCAATGATGTTCGCATCACTTCCACCACCACTTTTACGCAATTTACTTTCTCTACCGATTTTTGCAGCCGCTTTTTTCGCTATTTCTACAACTTCATCACCATCTGCGTGCTTAAAGCCTGGATACATCACTTCAACATCAAAGTCTACACTGCCTCCCATTTGTTCTGCCGTTTCTTCAAATGCTTTTCGCATTTTCTCCACTTGTGCTTCCATTTTTTTCGGCACTAATGAGCGAACCTCTGCTAATATATCAACACGATCTGTCACAATGTTTGTAGCTTTGCCACCTTCGAAACGACCAATATTTGCTGTTGTCTCTTCATCAATTCGACCTAATGGCATTTTAGCAATCGACTTAGCAGCTAATGTAATAGCAGATACTCCTTTTTCCGGAGCAACACCGGCATGGGCAGTTTTGCCGTTAACGGCTGCCTTAATTTTCACTTGTGTTGGAGCAGCAACGACAATTTCGCCAACTTTCCCATCACTGTCAATCGCATAGCCGTACTTTGCTTTAAGAAGGGAAGAATCTAACGCTTTCGCCCCAACTAGACCTGATTCTTCCCCAACCGTAATCACAAATTGAATATCACCATGTTGAATGTTGTTCTCTTTGATTTGGCGTATCGCTTCGATCATTGCGGCTATACCTGCTTTATCATCTGCCCCTAAAATCGTTGTCCCGTCTGTCACGACGTAACCATCTTTAATCGATGGCTTTACACCATTACCAGGAACGACCGTATCCATATGGGATGTAAAATAAATCGTATCAGCATTTTCGTTTGTACCTTTCAAGGTACATACTAAGTTATTCGCACCAAAGCCTGTTTTCGCTTTCGCATCATCTTCCTGGACCTCTAGTCCTAACTCAGTAAACTTCTTTTTTAATACTTCTGCAATTTGCCCTTCGTTCTTCGTTTCAGAATCTACTTGAACAAGTTCTAGTAGTTCGTTAACAACTCTTTCTTCATTAATGACTGGCATTTTGGTTCCTCCTTTTATGTAACGCTCTATTAGTAAAGTAGCGAAAGGAATCGGTCCTGTCAATTGTATGGAACTATAATGGAATATTTCCGTGCTTTTTCTTTGGTCGGGTTTCCGATTTATTTTTCAACATATCCAATCCCTTAATTAGGGCAATACGGGTTTCTCGCGGGTCAATGACGTCATCGACCATCCCAAGTCCGGCAGCTACATATGGATTTGCGAACTTTTCCCGATATTCTTGAATTTTTTCTTGTCGTAGTTTTTCAGGTTCGTCACTTTGTTGAATGTCTTTGGCAAAAATGATGTTAGCTGCTCCTTCCGGTCCCATGACTGCGATTTCCGCATTCGGCCACGCATAAACTAAATCGGCACCAATCGACTTACTATTTAAGGCTACATAAGCACCGCCGTATGCTTTTCTAGTAATAACTGTGAGTTTTGGTACCGTCGCTTCAGAATAAGCATATAAAATTTTAGCCCCATGACGGATGATCCCCCCATGTTCTTGTTTCACACCCGGAAAAAAACCAGTGACATCTTCAAATGTAATAAGGGGGATTTGAAAAGAATCACAAAAGCGAATAAACCGGGAAGCCTTATCGCTCGAATCAATATCTAAACCACCTGCCATATATTTCGGCTGGTTACATACAAGCCCTATTGATTTTCCGTTTAATCTGGCAAAACCAACGACAATATTTTTGGCGAATTCACGATGAACTTCAAAGAAGCTGTCCGCATCTACAATTTCTCGAATGATCGTTCGGACATCATATGGACGGATGGGATCAAAGGGAATGAGATCGGTTAAATCAGGTCGATAATCGTCTTGTTCTTCCACCTCTATAACAGGCGGCTTTTCATTAGCATTGGCTGGCAAATAGCTCAGAAGTGTTTTTACATAATCTAATGCTTCCTCTTCACTTTTGGCTTGTAAATGGGCATTCCCACTTTTCGCATTATGAACGCTCGCTCCCCCTAAGTCTTCTGGGGAAATCGTTTCTCCTGTTACTGTTTCTATTACTTTCGGACCTGTAATAAACATTTGTGATGTTTCCTCTACCATAACAACAAAATCGGTAATCGCCGGGGAATAAACAGCGCCACCTGCACATGGCCCCATAATAACTGAAATTTGCGGAATAACCCCCGAATAAATCGAGTTACGATAAAACACGTGTCCGTATCCATCGAGGGACGCCACCCCTTCTTGAATCCGTGCCCCACCAGAGTCATTTAAACCGATAAAAGGTGTTCCGTTTTTTGCCGCTAAATCCATAACAGCGGCAATTTTCCTTCCATGCATTTCCCCTAAAGCCCCTCCAAAGACCGTAAAGTCTTGGGCAAACAAATAGACATCGCGTCCATCTATCTTTCCAAAGCCCGTGACAACTCCTTCCCCTGGTGCGGCTTTTCCGTTCAAATTGAAATCACTAGAACGGTGCTCGATAAACGGATTGAGTTCAACAAACGTGTCTACATCCAATAAATACTCAATCCGTTCTCGGGCGGTCAATTTCCCTTTCTCTCGCTGCTTTGCGATTTTTTTATCACCACCACCTAACTCAACTTGTCGGCGTTTATCATATAATTCATTAATTTTATCATAAATATCCACTACTGCTCCTCCTCCCCATGTTCAATTAGTTCATAAAGCACCCCGTTTGCTGCTTTTGGGTGTAGAAAGGCAATGCCAGCTCCATTCGCACCTTTCTTTACTTCCTCGTTGATTAGCGGGATTTCCCGCTGTTTATATTTTCGTAGACGTTCCGTTAAATTAGAAACCTCTAACGCTATGTGGTGAATTCCTTCCCCTCGTTTTTCAATAAAACGATAAATAGGTGATTCTTCTGATAACGGTTCCAGCAATTCTATTGATGTTTCACCAATATGAAAAAAGGCTGCATTCACACCTTCTGATTCCACCTGTTCTGTTTTTTGTAAAGATAAACCTAATACATCCCGATAAAACGGCAGCACTGCTTCAATGGATGAAACAGCAATTCCAATATGAGAGATTTTCTTAGGTGGTTCTATTACTTGTTTTTCTTCCCCTACTAGTTCTTTAATATAGTCCCCTATTAATTGTGTTGGTGTCCCTGGGGTAAATACCTTTTGAATGCCTTGTTCCTCTAAAAACGGGATATCTTCGTAAGGGATTACTCCTCCGCCAATTACAGGGATATCCTCTGCATTTAATTTCCTTAAATGTTCGATAACTTTCGGAAATAAAGATTTATGGGCACCAGAAAGGGATGATAAGCCTATTACATCTACGTCCTCCTGGATGGCTGCTTGAGCAATTTGGGCTGCTGATTGTCGCAATCCTGTATAGATTACTTCCATTCCCTGATCTCGCAATGCTTGAGCGATGATAAGGGCACCCCGATCATGGCCATCTAACCCAGGCTTCGCAATTAATACACGTATTTTTTTCTCCATTGTTTCATTCCTCCCCCATTTCCCTCTACATACCAGTGTATTCTCCAAATTTGTCCCGGAGAACATTACAAATTTCTCCGATTGTTGCATAAGCTTTTACCGCATCTAATATATAGGGAATGAGATTTTCTTCTTCTATTTTGGCGGCCGCTTCTAATTGTCGTAACGTTTCTTTTACTTTTTTATCATCCCGTTTTTCCCGCACTTGTTGAGTGTTCTCCTTTTGCTCTTCTTCCAATGCTTCATCTACTCTCAACAAATCACTTTCAATTTCTTCATCAATTTGAAATTTGTTCATTCCTACAACAATCTCTTCGCCCTTTTCAATATCTTTCTGAGTTTCATACGCAGAACGGTGAATTTCTCGTTGCATATAGCCGTCCTCTACTGCCTGGACAGCTCCTCCCATTTCATCAATTTTTTCGATATACTTGAGTGCTTCCTCTTCAATTTGATCTGTTAACGCTTCAACATAATAAGAACCACCTAGTGGGTCAATCGTATCTGCAACCCCACTTTCATGGGCGATAATTTGTTGCGTACGTAACGCAATTCGGGCAGAATCCTCTGTCGGTAATGCAAGTGCTTCATCCCGGGAATTGGTGTGCAAACTTTGGGTCCCTCCTAAAACTGATGCAAGCGCTTGCAATGTGACACGAACGATATTGTTATCAGGTTGTTGTGCCGTTAACGTTGATCCCCCTGTCTGAGTGTGGAAGCGTAATTTCCAGCTTTTTTCATTCTTCGCACCGTAACGATTTTTCATAATATTAGCCCAAATTCTCCGGGCCGCTCTAAATTTAGCAACTTCCTCAAAAAAGTTATTATGTGCATTAAAAAAGAACGCTAATCGTGGTGCAAATTGATCTACTTCCAGTCCACTTTTCAAGGCAGCATCAACATAAGCGATTCCGTTTGCTAACGTAAATGCTACTTCTTGTACAGCAGTAGAGCCAGCTTCTCGAATGTGGTAACCTGAAATACTTATCGTATTAAATTTGGGAACATGTTGTTGGCAATAAGCAAAGATGTTTGTGATGAGTCGCATAGAAGGTTTAGGTGGGTAAATATATGTGCCACGGGCAATATATTCTTTTAAAATATCATTTTGAATTGTTCCGGTGAGAGACTCTTTCGGGACTCCTTGTTTTTCTCCTACAGCGATATACATACATAGGAGTACAGATGCTGGGGCGTTTATGGTCATGGATGTACTAACTTTATCTAACGGAATTTCAGCAAATAAATGTTCCATATCTTCTAATGTGTCGATTGCGACACCAACTTTTCCAACTTCTCCTTCGGCCATTGGGTCATCAGAGTCGTAGCCAATTTGCGTCGGTAAATCAAATGCTACTGAAAGCCCAGTCTGACCTTGTTCTAGTAAATAACGAAACCGTTTATTTGTTTCTTTTGCTGAACCAAATCCTGCGTATTGACGCATCGTCCATAAACGACTTCGATACATGGTAGGTTGAATACCCCTTGTGTAAGGAAATTGACCAGGGTAACCAATGTTCTCCTCATACCGTTCATCCACTGGATCAGGTGTATAAAGGCGTTCCACTTCAATATCAGAACTAGTTGTAAAGGTTGGTTTCCGCTCTGGAAATCGGTTGATCACTTTTTCAACGTCTTGTTCCCATTTCTTATGATTTTCATATCTTTGTTTTTTCATGACGTACCTCCTAACCTTATCTCTAATTGAGTAACATTCTAGAAAAATACAAAAAATCCTCTTACTAATGTATATGCATCTATTGATAAACATCCCTTTTTGGAAGGGACTTGTTCAAAAACTCATTTCCTAGTAAAATACAGATAGGTTTGAGAAAAAGGGGGATGTCACAATGGCTAATGCAAATAAGAATGCCCAACAAGATAAATCCGTGAAAAAACGTACATCAAAGCGCCAACGTAGATTGAAATTTATCATTTATTTGATGATTTTATCTATGCTATTAAGCTCACTAATGGCTGGAGCGGTGATGTTTCTATAAGAAAAAAGCGCTTGGCATATGCCAAACGCTTTTTTTATATGTCACTTTTTTTAAATGATCGTTTTAAAATTAAGTATTGCTCGATTTCATTTAACAACGTAAACAAGCTTGCCCGTGCTTCAAATTCCTCTCTCGTTACAGGCAATTCTTCGTTGCGAAAGTGCTCCTTCATCTCTTTCAGTTCATTTAAGTACAATACCGCTGTATTTCCAGGATGAACTGCCTCAGAAAGTTTATCGAAAAAGTCCGCCATCGCTACTGATTGTTTATTGATTTCTTTTACGCGGCTAATGAGAGGTAGCATACGTTCTAACACTTCGAATTGCTTCGTTCGCATATGAAAGTAATGATAATAAGGATGGTGCTCCCGTAAAATATGGTTCTCAACATCGCGGAAGGCTAAGCTTTTCGCCGTTTCCAATACAGTTGCCGTCTCAGTAAATTCTTTCCCTTCCCAACTCTCCTCGCCTGTCTTTAAATAGTGGGCAATTTCCTTTAAAATGTTGCGGAAATTTTGTTCCACTTGATTTTGCTTTTTTCGCAAATCCTTCTCCATACTAGGCATATATAAATTTAAAAGTAAAGCCGTACCAAGCCCAACAACAATTAACAATAGTTCATTCCATATGAGAGCAAGCGACGCTTGCTGCGCTCCATAAATATGTAAAATGATGACGGTGCTTGTCACAATCCCTTCGGTAATGTTTAACCGGACTGTTGTTGGTATAAAGAGTAACAGCAATAATCCGATGGCTAATGGATGATAGCCAATCAATTCGAAAATGAGAGACGAATATACGATGCCAATCATACAAGCAGCAAAACGATACCAAGCACTTAAAAAGGACCGCTTTCTCGTTACTTGAATGCATAAAATAGTTAAAATACCTGCTGAAATAAAATTACTTAGTTGTAGTAGTTGGGCGATAAAAATTGCGATTGGTGCTCCAGTTGCCGTTTTTATGGTTCGGTATCCAATTTTCACTACTGTTAACTCCTTTTATGTTTGCAACATATTCATGCATATGCTAATTATAACGAATGTTTGAAAGTTAGCAACTGTTTCAGTGCAAGGATAACATCCATCTATTGTTTAGTATGCAATGCTAATGTCTTCTCTATAACTATACAAAAGAAAAGAGATGGTCCATAGTGACCACCTCTAACCTCTTACACTTCTTCACAATGTTCTTCAAACAACTGTTGTAAACGATTCACAACCGCAACAGGTTCTGATCCTTCAATTTCAGAACGTTGTACCATCTCTACAATTTTACCATCTTTTAAGAGGGCAAAAGATGGAGAAGAAGGTGGGTATCCTTCAAAGTATTCACGGGCACGAGCTGTAGCTTCTTTATCTTGCCCCGCAAATACAGTTACGAGATAATTTGGTCGCTTATCATAATGAATGGCATTTGCCGCAGCTGGACGAGCAATGCCTCCGGCGCAACCACAAACCGAATTTACCATCACTAACGTTGTTCCTTTACGGGCAAACGCTTCATCTACAGCTTCTGGTGTTGTCAATTGTTCATAGCCGGAACTAGCAATTTCAGTACGTGCTTTATCAACGACATCGTGCATAAAAATATTAAAATCCATACAAATGGCTCCTTTATATGTAGAGTGTTATTTAATGTACATCTTAACAACTTTTGCCTTTCGTTTCAATCATGATAGCTTCAATTCTAACGCAATAAAAAAATCCGTCTAAAAGACGGATCTTCTATTAAAAAATAGGTGTATTCTCTTTTGACACATTTTGTAATATTTCTTTCAATCGAGCTAAAAATTGACCGCAAATGAGTCCATCTAAGACACGATGGTCTAAGGACAGACATAAGTTCACCATATCCCTCGCAGCAAACATGCCATCAATAATGACTGGCCGTTTCACAATGGATTCTACTTGTAAAATGGCCGCTTGTGGTGCATTGATGACGCCCATCGATTGTACGGAACCGAAAGAACCGGTATTATTAACCGTAAACGTACCACCTTGCATATCAGCCTGTGTTAATTTGCCGTTACGGGCTTTCGTGGCTAGATCCGTTATATCCCTGGCAATACCTTTAATGCTCTTTTCATCAGCATGTTTAATAACAGGAACGAACAATTCTTGATCTTTCGCGACCGCAATGGATAAGTTAATATCTTTACGTTGAATAATTTTATCTCCGGCCCACGTACTGTTTAATTGTGGGAATTCCTTCAACGCTTGTGCTACTGCTTTTACGAAGAAGGCAAAGAATGTTAGACTATAGCCTTCTTTCTGCTTGAATTCGTCCTTCATTTGATTCCTGTATTCCACCAAGTTTGTCACATCAACCTCGACCATCATCCAAGCATGTGGAATTTCTTGCTTTGATTTCACCATGTTTTGAGCAATGGCCTTCCTTACCCCTGTGACTGGAATTTCAATATCACCTGCTCCAGTTTGTACTGCTGGTTGTGCACTTGATGCAGGTACCTGATCAGCATGACGCGATGCTTTCTGCTGCTGTGGAGCATCTGCTTCTTTCGGGATATCTCCTGATGCAATCATCTTTTCCACATCTTTACGGGTAATTCTACCACCTTTCCCCGTGCCATCTACTTGGGTTAAATCAATGTCATGTTCTTGTGCTAAGCGAAGCACGGCTGGTGAGTACCGCTTTTTCATCGATTGGTCATCACCGTCATGAACCTGTTGTGCTGTTTTTTCTTCATTTGGTTTTGTATCGTTATTTTCTTCGGCTCCACCTTCAACTTCTATGTAGCACATTAAATCCCCAACCGATATTGTGTCTCCTTCTTTTGCGACAATTTCCTTTACTGTTCCGCCAAAGGAAGAAGGAACTTCTGCATTTACTTTATCTGTCATAACTTCAGCAATCGGATCGTACTTTTGTACTTGGTCTCCCTCTTTGACAAGCCACGTACTAATCGTTCCTTCAGTTACACTTTCACCAAGTTGCGGCATGTTGATTTTTTCCAATGCCATGATCATTTCCCTCCTTTACGTTTAAAACTCCGCAAGTTCACGCATTGCTTTTTCAACTTTATCAGGGTTCATCATAAAGAACTTTTCCATCGTTGGTGCATAAGGCATAGCAGGTACATCTGGGCCTGCAAGTCGTTTCACAGGAGAATCTAAATCGAATAAACAGTGTTCGGATATAATCGCTGAAACCTCACTAATAATGCTACCTTCTTTATTGTCTTCCGTAATTAGTAACACTTTCCCGGTCTTTTGAGCTGCTTCAATAATGGCTTCTTTATCCAGCGGATACACTGTTCGTAAATCGACAATGTGGGCTGAAATGCCTTCTTCGGCTAATTTTTCTGCTGCTTGTAAAGCAAAATGAACACATAATCCGTAGGTGATGACCGTAATATCTGAACCTTCTCGTTTAATATCTGCCTTACCAATTGGCAATACGTAATCGTCCTCAGGTACTTCACCTTTTAATAGACGATATGCCCGTTTATGCTCGAAAAATAAAACAGGATCATCATCACGGATAGCTGCCTTTAATAACCCTTTTGCATCATAAGGAGTAGATGGAATGACAATTTTTAAGCCTGGTTGATTGGCAAATATGGCTTCCACTGATTGAGAGTGATATAATGCACCGTGTACACCACCTCCGAACGGAGCACGAATCGTTATTGGACAGTTCCAATCATTGTTCGAACGGTAACGAATACGGGCAGCTTCAGATATAATTTGGTTTATTGCTGGCATAATGAAATCAGCGAACTGCATTTCTGCTACTGGACGCATCCCATACATCGCAGCTCCGATACCGACACCGGCAATAGCAGACTCCGCTAATGGTGTATCGAGTACCCGTTCTTCTCCGAACTGTTCGTACAGGCCATCAGTCGCGCGGAATACACCGCCTTTTTTCCCAACATCTTCACCTAATACAAACACCTTTTCGTCTCGTTCCATTTCCTCCTGTAACCCTTTTGTTACAGCTTGAATATATGACATTACTGGCATATTCGTTCTCCCTCCTTACTCTCCATATACATATTTCAAAGCGTCTTCAGGATCCGCATACGGTGCATTTTCCGCATAGTCTGTTGCTTCATTTACAATTTGTTTAATCTCTTCATGTATTGCTTTCTCTTTCTCTTCTGTCAGCACACCTGTTTCTTTTAAATACGTCTCAAACGTATAAACTGTATCTTTTTTCTTAGCCTCTTCAACCTCTTCTGCTTCACGATATGCTCGATCATCATCGTCACTAGAATGGGCGGTTAAACGATATGTTACAGCTTCAATTAACGTAGGACCTTCTCCATTTACAGCACGTTCACGTGCTTCTTTAACGACACGGTAAACTTCTAAGGGGTCGTTGCCATCAATTGTGTACCCAGGCATCCCGTAGCCAATGGCACGATCCGAAACATTCTTACTTGCGATTTGTCGCTCAACTGGTACAGAAATAGCGTACTTATTATTTTCAACCATGGTTATGACCGGGAGTTTATGCACACCTGCAAAGTTTAACCCTTCATGAAAATCACCTTGGTTTGATGAACCCTCACCTAACGTGACAAAGGAAACGAAGTCTTTTCGCTCCATTTTTGCAGCTAACGCAATCCCTACTGCATGTGGTAGCTGTGTAGTAACTGGTGAAGAGCCTGTTACGATTCGGTTTTTCTTTTGACCGAAATGTCCAGGCATTTGGCGTCCACCAGAGTTTACGTCTTCCGCCTTCGCAAAAGCTGAGAGCATTAAATCTTTCGCAGTCATACCAAAAGCGAGTACTACCCCCATATCACGATAATAAGGCGCTACATAATCTTCCGTACGATTCAAAGCAAATGACGCTCCTACTTGGGCTCCCTCCTGCCCTTGACAAGAAATAACGAATGGTATTTTACCAGCACGGTTTAATAACCACATTCTTTCATCAATTTTCCGAGCTAAAAGCATTGTTTTAAACATTTCAAGTACTTCTTCATTTGATAAACCGAGCTCCTCATGCCGGTTTTTACTCATTGTAACCCCTCCTTAATTAACCATGAATTTGTTTTCCTTCCACCGCCAAAGCAGCCTCGCCGATTGCTTCAGACAAAGTTGGATGTGGGTGAATTGTATGTCCCACTTCCCATGGTGTTGCGTCCAGCACTTTCGCTAAACCAGCTTCCGAAATCATATCGGTAACATGGGGACCAACCATATGAACGCCTAATAAGTCATTCGATCTTTGATCAGCTATCACTTTTACAAATCCGTCCGTTTCACCATGTACAAGGGCTTTCCCTACAGCTTGGAATGGAAATTTACCTACTTTAACTTGAAAACCTTTATCCCGGGCTTCTTCTTCGGTTAAACCTACACTAGCTACTTCCGGATTAGAGTAAATACATGTCGGTACTTGCGTGTAATCCATTGGATAAGGATTAGCGTCTGCGATATGCTCAACAGCTACAATACCTTCATGGGAAGCTACATGAGCAAGCTGCATCCCTCCAATGACATCGCCAATTGCATATATGTGACTTTCTTTTGTTTGATAAAATTGATTCGTTTGGATGACACCATTTTCCACTACAATATCCGTATTTTCGAGACCTATATTTTGGACGTTTGCTTTGCGTCCAACTGAAACCAGCATCTTATCTGCTTCAAACGTCACCGATTCACCGTTGTGCTCAGCCTCGATTGTCACACCATTGTTTATTTGCACCGTATCTGGTAAAACTTTTGTGCTCGTTTTCAGTTTAATTCCTTTCTTCTGTAACAACTTCACCATTTCCTGAGAAACGTCCCGATCTTCAGATGGTAAAATGTGATCCAAGTATTCAATAACGGTTACGTCGACACCAAAATCTGCTAACATGGATGCCCATTCAATCCCAATTACACCACCACCGACAATGACGATGGAGGATGGAAGCTCATCCATTTGTAACGCTTCATCTGATGTCATAACATATTGGCCATCAATTTCAAGACCTGGCAATGTATTCGGCTTTGACCCAGTGGCAATTAACACATTTTTCGGAACTAACATTTCATTTTCTTCACCGTTATTCATTTCAACCGAAACAGTCCCTGGCATAGGCGAAAAAATACTCGGCCCTAAAATTCGACCAAACCCTTCATACACATCAATTTTGCCTTTTTTCATTAACCCTTGGACGCCTTTATGTAATGTATCAATAATTTGTTGTTTACGCTGTTGAACATTTAAAAAATTCACTTTTGGTGCAGACGTATCAATACCGTATTTTTCTGCCTCTTTTGTTTGACGGAATACCTCAGCACTACGTAACAACGCTTTTGATGGAATACAACCTTTATGCAAACACGTTCCACCAAGTTTTTCTTTCTCAACAACTGCAACCTTTAAGCCTAATTGAGAGGCACGGATAGCAGCAACATAACCTCCTGTACCTCCGCCCATAATGACTAAATCATACTCTTGAGCCATCGATAACGCTCCCTTCTACTATACCAATTCATTCGGATAGATTTTTGCTTCTTCCTCTTCCTTCAGTACACGCAAAGTTCCAGATGCTAGTGCTTCTAGTTCGTTTTCTCCAGGATACACCATAATATCCGCGATCCAGTTAATCCGGTCACTAATTTTATGAATAAATTCTTTACCGTAAGCAAGGCCACCAGTTAGCACAATTCCATCTACCTTTCCGTTTAACACGATACTCATCGCACCAATTTCTTTGGCTACTTGGTATGCCATCGCGTCGTATACCATTTCCGCCTTTTTGTCACCTTCTTGAATCATCTGTTCCACCGTTAAGGCATCGTTAGTTTGTAAATATCCCATAAGGCCGCCGTGTCCTACTAATTTTTTCATTACTTCTTCACGGAAATATTCACCACTAAAGCACATTTGAACGAGGTCACCAACGGGAACAGTTCCGGCCCTTTCAGGTGAAAACGGACCATCACCGTGAAGACCATTATTAACATCAATAACTCGACCTTGACGGTGAGCCCCAACGGTTATTCCACCACCCATATGCGCAACAATCAAATTCAATTGATGATAAGGTTTCCCTAATTCCTCAGCCGCTTTTCTCGCGACAGCCTTTTGGTTTAAAGCGTGAAAAATACTTTTACGGGGTATTTCAGGAACACCAGATAATCGCGCAATTTCTTCTAATTCATCTACAACTACCGGGTCTACAATAAAAGCCGGAATGTTTAATCCTGTAGCAATTTCATGTGCTAAAATACCTCCAAGATTAGACGCATGTTCTCCGTTATACCCCATTCTTAAATCTTCTAACATTTTCTCATTCACTTTATAGGTGCCGCCTTCAATTGGGCGTAACAGCCCGCCACGGCCACAAACAGCATCTAACTTCGAAATATTGATTCCTTCAGAATGAAGTGCTTCCAGAATAATTTCTTTACGGAAACTGTATTGATCAATAATCCGGTTATAGGCCGAAATATCATCCGCTTGGTGACGAATTGTTTTTTCCATAATACAAACTTCATTATCGAATACACCAATCTTGGTTGAAGTTGAGCCTGGATTGATGACGAGTATGCGGTATACACTTTGCTGCAACTAAGACTCCCCCTATTGCTCTATCTTTTTCTCGTTAATATGTTGTGTCCGTTACGCAAAAATTGACTACGTGACTTCCGTAATGTTTCGATGCGTTCTTCTGCTAAACGATCTGCAGCTAAATGTGTCGGAACATTGTCACGCTTTGAAATAGAAAATACTTTCTCAATCGTGTCGTAGATGCCTTCAATGCGTTTCATAGCTCGATCATGACTGTATCCATATAATTCATCCGCAACATTTATAACGCCACCAGCATTTATGACATAATCCGGTGCATATGCAATTCCTTTTTCATGAATAATATCACCATGCCTTGACTCTTTAAGCTGATTATTTGCAGAACCAGCAATGACTTTCGCTTTCAGTCTTGGGATTGTTTCATCGTTGACTGTAGCACCGAGGGCACATGGTGCATAAATATCACATTCAACGTCGTATATATCATTTGGGTCAACCGCTTTAGCCCCAAATTCCTCTACTGCTCGGTTTACCGCTTCTTTATTAATATCTGTAACGATTAGCTGTGCACCTTCTTCATGTAAATGTCTACATAATGTGAAGGCAACACTACCTACACCTTGAACTGCAACTACTTTCCCCTCTAAGGAGTCAGAGCCAAAGGCTTCCTTCGCTGCAGCTTTCATACCGCGATACACACCGTATGCAGTAGCCGGAGAAGGATTACCAGATGAACCAAACGCCGGTGATATTCCTGTCACAAAGTCAGTCTCTTGGTAGATTAAGTCCATATCCGCTTCCGTCGTCCCTACATCTTCCGCTGTAATATAACGTCCATTCAGCCCTTGAATGTAACGACCGAACGCACGAAACATTTCTTCGTTTTTATCTTTACGTGGATCCCCAATAATTACGGTTTTACCTCCACCTAAATTCAATCCTGCTGCTGCGTTTTTATATGTCATCCCTTTCGCTAAACGTAGGGCGTCTATAACCGCTTCTTCCTCAGAGTCATATGTCCACATACGCGTTCCACCTAAAGCAGGACCAATTGTTGTATCATGAATAGCAATAATTGCTTTTAAGCCAGAATTTTTATCTTGGCAAAATAAAACTTGCTCGTAATCATATTGTTCTAAATAAGTAAATAATTCCATTATCGTTTCCTCCTTTTAATTGGCATTCGTAGATTGTAGAGCTAAAGCTAACGAATACAATTTACTTTCTGCAGAATCCGCACGGGATGTTAAAACAATTGGTGCTTTTCCACCAGTTACGAAAGCAGCGACTTTAGCTTGAGCATAGTAGACGAACGATTTATACAATGAATTCCCTGTTTCAATCGTAGGTACTAGAAGAATATCTGCATGACCAGCTACTTCTGAATGAACATTTTTTTGTTTAGCAGCCTTTTCTGAAATTGCATTGTCAAAAGCTAATGGACCATCAACGATACAATCGCTAATTTGCCCTCTTTTTTGCATTTGGGTCAAAATAGCAGCATCCAATGTTGCTGGCATTTTCGGATTTACCACTTCAACAGCAGCTAAAACAGCTATTTTCGGACAGTCAACCCCAATAGAGTTGACCACCTTTGCAGCGTTTTGAATAATTTGAACCTTCTCTTCTAATGAAGGTTGAATATTCATCCCAGCATCTGTAACAAATAAGAATTGCTCCCCTGCCGGAAAAGCGAAGGCTGCAATATGTGATAACAAACCTTTCCCTTTTATTCCATAGTCTTTATGAAGAACTTCTTTTAACAAAACATTGGAAGGAAGGTTTCCCTTCATAACGACATCTGCTTCACCATTGTTTACAGCTTGCACGGCTAACATAGCAGCTTGTTGTTCGTCTTCCGAAAAGATACATTTTATCCTTTCATCTGTGAGATTTAAAGCAATTTGATTGGCTATTTCTTTCATTTTATCGACATTGCCAAAAAGAAGAAATTTTGCTATTTCATGTTCCATCGCTGCTTTTATTGCAAATAGTACATCCTGTTCGTCTGCTTTTGCTACAGCAACTACTTGTTTTCCTCCTGTCTTTGATACATCATCCATTATCGTTTCGAATAAGTTCATCATGTCCCACCTTCTATGTTCGATCTTACCTATAAATGATGCAAAAATCGTGCCAACCTTAATTTTTATGAAAACGCTTTATTTACAACACCTTTCTCGTGCAATGTTTTTCATCCATGAAAATTATTGCATGATACTTTTGTCAATATTGTGCTTCTCTAGTTTGTAATATAAATTCCGCACTGAAATATTTAAATGTTTTGCTGTTTCCGTTTTGTTAAAATCATTGGCTTTTAAAGCATCCAATAAAACTTCCTTTTCATATTGTTCCATCGTTTGTTGTAAAGATTGGCCCGTCCAACTCTTTTCTTTCTCCTCTTTGTTCAACTGTTCTTTCGATGAAACACCTTGAACTAGTTCAGGAATATGGTGCTTCATAATCATTTCATCATGAATCTCCATATAAATCATTGCACGTCCAATAATGTTTTCCAATTCTCGAACATTTCCCGGGAAACGATATTGTTTTAAATATTGAATGGCATCCTCACTGATTGATTGAACATTTCGACCATAATCTTGGTTTAGCTTATCAATCAAATGATGAATAAGTGCAGGTAAGTCATTCATCCGCTCGCGCAAAGGAGGGATATAAATCGGCAGACGGTTGAGGCGATAATATAAGTCTTCGCGAAAAGTACCGTTCATGATCGCCTTTTCTAAATTAACGTTTGTGGCACCAATCACTCTGACATCAACTGAGATTGGTTTTGTACCCCCAACACGGACAATTTCACCTTCTTGCAACACACGTAATAGTTTTGCCTGCATGTTTAAGGATAAATCACCGATCTCATCAAGAAAGATACTCCCATAGGTTGCCTCTTCAAATAATCCTTTTTTGCCGCCCTTTTTGGCACCAGAAAAAGCACCCTCTTCATAACCGAACAATTCACTTTCTAAAATGGATTCGGCAATTGCAGCACAATTTACTCGAATAAATTTGTTATGACGTCGGTTACTCTCATTATGTATTGCATGGGCGAAAAGTTCTTTACCTGTTCCGGACTCACCCCTTAAAAGCACAGTGGCTGGTGTTTTCGCTCCAACTTTTGCTTGTTCTAAAGCAATGTTCATTTCTTCAGATGTGGCAATAATGTCATCGAATGTATATTTCGCTTCTAAATTTCGAATAATTTGCCTAGCCCGTCTTAATTCACTCGTTAAAGTATGAATTTCTGTTAAGTCATGTATGACACCTACACTACCTTTCAGCTTTCCATCAACAATAACAGGGGCAACGTTAACCATGACTTCTTTTTTTGCAGGACCTACTTTCATGCGTACACCTCTTACAGGGCGTCTCGTCTGTAACACCTTTAAGTGCATACTCTCCCCTTCAGAAATATCCGCAGTGGCCGGTTTCCCAATCACGTCTTTTTCTGTTAATCCAGTGATTTTCGTATAAGCAGGGTTAATCATAAGACCTGCCCCATTTTCATCCACGACAGAAATCGCTTCCTCTGAAGAGTGGATAATTGCCTCCAGCATTGTTTTAATATCCTTTAAATCTGTTAACTCTTCTGCTAAATCCACGACTTCCGTAATATCTTTAAAGACAGCAAAAGCCCCCATTAATTGTTCGTCAGGGCCAATCAATGGTATTCTCGTCGAAATGACTTTTTTCCCGTTTTCAAGGGTTACCTTTTGATTCACTTCTTTTCGTCTAATTTTCATAACATGCGGCAATCTAGTTGTAGGAATAACTTGTTCTACTGGTTGTTGAATCATGTTTTCCTTTTTATCGCCTAATATTTTCTCAGCACTTCGATTGACGAACGTAATTTGCGCTTTTTCATTAATTACAATCATGCCGTCATGTATATTATTTAAAATGAGCTCTCTACTCTTAGTCTGCCGTTTCAGTTCATTTAACAATGTTTCTTTTTCATCTAACAATTGGGATGTAATGAATGCAACAGAACCGGGAATGACGACAGTATTATAAGGCTTCGAAGTAATGATGTCTTGAAATACTTCATCACTCCCTGTTGCCTCAACTATAATATCAATGTTTTTATGTAACCATGAGCGATAGTTTTCCCCAACAGGAATCCCCCACTCTTTCGCTAAGCGGATACCAGGTGCTGAACGATTTTTATCAACTATACTAACAACTTCCAGCATATCAGTTTGGTTTAATAGTTTAAGCAAAGATGTTCCACCTTTGCCTGCTCCGACAATTAACACCTTTTTCATGGCTCCACCTTCAATCTGCAAAATATTGCATACAATACAATAATAAGAGAGATTCCCCTATTTCGCAAGTTTGTATATTTTCATTATGTAAAAGCTTTGATATACTTACCAAAGTAATGTTCGACGAAGGAGCTTATAAATATGATTAGATTCATCGCACTTATTATATTGGTCATACCAGGGATCATCGCAACACTCGGAATCAAGCTTATGCGAGATACATTATTCGCAATTCTCCATCCAATCTTTTTCCATTTAGTCATACAATTCATATTTGGACTACTATTTTTCTTAGGTGGCTTAGCCTTTATAGGTGGCTTTATTTTACATAGGGACCGGAAACGAAATTTAACTAAAGGACGCTTCCGTAACAACCCATAAAAAAAGCTGAAAGCAGAGTGCTTTCAGCTTTTTTCAATTAGCCAAAAAATTGTTTATAAAGCTCTTGTACTGACCGCTCTAATCCTTCAGCCTTAATCCCGAACATCATGGAAACTTCGGAAGAGCCTTGGTTAATCATTTCAATATTCACTTCAGCATTTTTAAAGGCATCGGTTGCTTTACTCGCCATTCCAAATGTACTATTCATGCCTTCCCCAACAATCATAATCATTGCTAAGTCTCGCTCTATAGTAACGGTATCAACATTTAGTTCTTCTTTAATACGGTGAACAACCGCATCTTCTTTTTCTTTTGGTAGTTCGCTTTCTCGAATAATGACAGACATGTCATCAATACCAGACGGAACATGTTCAAAGGAAATCCCTTCATCCACAAGAATTTGCAGTAAATGTTTCCCGAAGCCAACCTCTCTGTTTAATAAATATTTGCTAACATATATACTAATAAACCCTGTATCACTTGCAATTCCCGTCACAACCCCATCATTATCTTCTGGCTTAGTTGAAACAATCATTGTACCAGGCTTTTCTGGGTTATTCGTATTTTTAATGCACACTGGAATCTTAGCTTGGAAAGCTGGTATGAGTGCCTCATCATGAAACACAGAAAAACCAGCATATGATAGTTCTCGCATTTCCTTATACGTTAGTGATTTAATTTCCTTTGGGTTCTCTACAATATTTGGATTCACACAATAAACAGAGTCAACATCAGTAAAATTTTCATATAGGTCCGCTTTTACACCAGCAGCGACAATAGAACCTGTTATATCAGAGCCACCACGCGGGAACGTCAGCAAGTCTCCAGCTTTTGTATATCCGAAAAATCCAGGTATGACAATGATTCCTTGTTTTTCCCTTAACTCGTACAGTTTAGGATAACTCTCATCAAGAACTTGTGCACCACCAGGCTCATCACTTACGGTTATACCTGCTTCCTTTGGGTTTATGTAGGTTGCGTTTACGCCTAGGAGCTGTAAATATTCACTTAACACTCTAGCTAATGAGTCTTCTCCCATTGCTTTTAATGAATCGATCTTGTGCTTTACATTTTCACTTTGTAAAATGTAATCAATTTGGTCACTAATCTCATTTAGAACTGCGTTCGATAGTTGGAGTTCATTCGTAATATCAGCGAAACGATTTATAATTTGATCTTTCGTATAACCGATATCTTCCCCGGAAAAGGCTTTTTCTCCAAGCTCGATAAACAAGTCTGTTACTTTGATATCGTCACTGGACCGTTTCCCTGGTGCCGATACAACAACAAATTTCCGATCCTGATCACTTGTTACAATGTTTGCTACTTTCTTTAACATTTCTGCAGTTGCTACAGAACTTCCACCAAATTTTACGACCTTCATTTTCTCTCACCACTTTTTTCTTTTATTCCTTATCTAGTTAATATGTTTAGTATTTTAACATAGTTCTGAATTCTTCTCTATACATCGTCTCAAATTACCTAAGCCCTAAAGTCACCACCCAAATTATATTGCTCAGTCAGCATAGGCTAAAAATTTGATGAACTATTGTTAATGTACAAAGATAATGGCCACATTAAAAAATAAACAACGTAAATTGTGCCTTTTGGAGGATAAGCCCTATAAAATGGTAATATGTATGTAGGGGGGGATTTAGATGGGATTAAAATCGACGATTTATAAAATGTTGCGTATTTGGAACGACGTAGATGCGGTTCGAAAAGGAAAGATTGGCAAACGTATTGGCCGACGGGCTAGTGGAAAGGCAGCGGGGAAAGCAATCCGCAAAATATTCAAATAACACTAAAAAGCCTCCTATCTTTTCCGTAAAAGATAGGAGGCTTCGTTTGTGATAATAAATATGATTCCGTAAGTAACAAAGGACTATTATACAGATCGGCTTCCTTTAACTTACACGATGTTCTAAACATAAACGATCTGCAACCATTGCAATAAATTCACTATTTGTTGGCTTAGCTTTTGACATATTTACCGTATAACCAAACAGAGACGAGATTGAATCAACATTTCCTCTATTCCAAGCTACTTCAATAGCATGACGAATAGCACGTTCCACCCGGGATGCCGTTGTGTTAAACTTTTTCGCAATATCAGGATATAGTACTTTTGTAATAGAACCTAATAATTCAATATCATTGTACACCATGGAAATCGCTTCCCTTAAGTACATATACCCTTTAATATGTGCTGGTACACCGATCTCGTGAATAATATTTGTAATACTGGCATCCAAATCAATTTTTCTGCCTTTACTTTTTGCCGCTTTTACTCCTTCACTTTGTTTATGTACCATAGGAAGTCCGTGCACGTTCATAACTTGTTCTTTCAACCGCTCCATATCAAATGGCTTTAAAATGAAATAAGAAGCACCTAGATCTACTGCCTTCTTCGTCACCTCTTCTTGACCAAATGCTGTTAACATAATTACCTTAGGCAATGTGCTTACCTCAAGGTCTTTCATACTGCTTAGTACTGCTAATCCGTCCACATGAGGCATAATAATGTCTAAAATAAGAACGTCAGGTTTAACATCCTCTATTAGTGATAAACAGTCCCTTCCGTTATGCGCCGTCCCCACTACATCAATTTCGGGCTGGTCTTCAAAATAATCCACTAATAGCTGAACGAGTTCTCGGTTGTCATCAGCTAAACAAACTTTAATCTTTTCCACAATGTTTCCTCCTTATTCCATGTTACTCCCCTTTATTCCACATAATATATTCGACACAAGTACAATAATTCCTTTTTTAACGGAAAAAACTTTTATTTTTTTAAGAAAAATCGATAAATACTCGCATTATCTTACTTTTTCATGTTATTTCTACATTTTTTGATATTTTTTGTCGAAAAATCTTTATTTTACCATTAAAAATGGACAGACAAAAAAGCGAGAGAATTAACTCGCCTTTTGTCCGTCCTCATAAATATCAATACCCGCTTCATTTAACATCCATTCAATATGAACCCCATATCCAGAAGTTGGGTCGTTCACAAATACGTGTGTGACTGCTCCCACAAGCTTATCATCTTGAATAATTGGGCTACCACTCATTCCTTGAACGATCCCACCGGTCTTTTCTAATAATTTTTTATCGGTAATTTTGACAATGAGCCCTTTAGTTGCAGGGTGTTTTTGAGGTACAGAACTTACAATCTCTACATCAAATTCCTCTACTTTTTCCCCTTCCACAACTGTTAAAATTTTTGCAGGTCCCTCTTTCACTTGATGAGACAGTGCAATTGGCATCGGTTTATCAGATATATTGTTTTTAATATCATGATTTAGTTTCCCAAAAATGCCAAATGGACTGTTTTTTGTGATATCCCCAATGGAATCATCTTTAATGGAGAATTCGGCATTCTTCTCCCCAGGAGTACCATTTGATCCTTTGTCAATTGACGTAATGTTAGATCGAACGATTTTCCCGTTATAAATTTCAATAGGCTTTCTCGTATCCATATCGGCAATGACATGACCTAGCGCCCCATATTTTTTAGATTTCGGATCATAAAATGTCATCGTTCCGATACCAGCAGCTGAATCACGGATATATAGCCCAATTTGGTATTTTTTCTCTTCTACGTCGTAAATCGGTGTTAATGTTCTTGTAAATGTTTTATCGTTCCGTTTTACTTTTAATTTTAATGCCTTATTACTATCATCTAAATCTTTCATGAAGGAAGAGACTTGTTCCATTTCCTTTATTTCCTCACCATTAATTTCAAGAATAATGTCCCCAACTTTTATACCCGCTTCTTCTCCAGGAGATTTCTTCCCTTCCTCTGTTTGGACAAGATGGTGTCCGACTACTAATACGCCTAACGTGTGTAAGCGTACACCAATGGATTGTCCACCTGGAATCACTTTAAAATCTTTTAATACGTTTACATTTACTTTCTTAATCGGTAAACCTGCCATTTCGTAAAACAGTTGATCTTGTCCTGCTTCTCTCGGTTTAATTTGATTTGAAAAGGCTTCAATGGACTTTTCCCCATCACGTTTTACCTTAGGTTTACTGTTGGCGAAAGTAGGCACAGAGTAAGCGGACTCTTTCTCAAAAAGAGTTATTTCATTAGGAATGGATATATATTTTTGAACTGAAGTGAGAAATGGAATTGACAGGAATGAAACAAGGAGGATCAAGCCGACAGTGATTCGGATCAGATCTCTTGGTTTCAAAGGTTTCACTCTCCTCGCTTCTAACCCATACCAAAATATTTAATTGCTGTATTCATAATTTGGCCTTATGCAATCTCTTTTAAACGCAGTAAAGAACAGAAAAAAAACATACTTTTTCCATACACTAAAAAAACTGCCACTTTGGCAGTTTTCTTTATGATACTTTATGCTTTTGAGCTAAATTTATAAGTTCTTTTGCATGATCCTTTGTTGTTTCTGTTAACTCAGCACCAGTAATCATCCGGCTAATTTCTTCAACCTTTGCATCTTCCGTTAATTCAGATACTGTTGTTACAGTGCGATCGTGAGTAGTTGTTTTTTCAATCAACAAATGTGTATCCGCCATAGCCGCTACTTGTGGCAAATGAGAAATACAAAGTACTTGCGATCCTTCAGATACGACATAAATTTTTTCAGCAATGGCTTGAGCGACTCTCCCACTGACACCTGTATCCACTTCATCAAAAATCACGCTAGTAATACCTTGATGTCGTGCAAAAATATTTTTAATCGCTAACATGAAACGGGATAATTCTCCACCAGAGGCAATTTTCCCAATTCCCTTTAACGGTTCGCCTGGGTTTGGACTAATTAAAAATTCAATATAATCGAAGCCGTCCTCCGTTAATTTTACTCGTTCCCCATCTCTTTCAGGGTCCAGTGGCTGCCCTGGCTGTGTCATAAAAGAAACAGCAAAATCGGCTTTTTCTAAATACAAATCTTTCAACTCTGTTTTTATGGCGCTTCGTAAAGTTTCGGCTGCCAATTTTCGCACTTCATGCAGTTGTTCTGCCTTCTGCAAAATGTCTTTCGACATTTCTTTCAGCTGTTTTTCCAACTGTGCTAAATGTACGTCTTTATTTTCGAGCTGTTCAATTTCCTCTTCAACTTCTTCATAATATTGTAATATTTGTTCAACACTATGCCCATACTTCCGCTTCAAATGATTAATTTCGTTTAGCCGTGCTTCAATTTCATTTAATCGTTCTGGGTCAAACTCCATCTCATCCAACTGGTTTCGTAATTCAAAGGCCATTTCTTCAATTAAATAATAATGATTGGATAATTCCTCTGACCGACTTTCCAATCGTTGGTCGAACTCGGAAACATTTTGAAGAGAGGTTAACGCTTGAGAAAGCCATTCTAACCCTTTTTGTTCACCATAAAGGGATTCATATGCATCACTTACGCTTTGATAAATCTTTTCATAATTCATCAATTGATGGCGTTCCTCATCTAACTCTGTATCTTCATTTGGTTGTAGATTGGCCTGTTGTAATTCATTGTGCTGAAATTTTAATAAATCTAATCGGTGGGCAACTTCCTGCTCATTTTCACTTAATTCAATATAACGCTTTCGTAAGCGCTTGTATTCAGTGAACATTTCACGATACTCCCGCTTTAAATCTTTAAGTTGATGAGAGGCATAGTGGTCTAATAATGATAAGTGTAAATCCGTATCCATTAAGGATTGTGTTTCGTGCTGACTATGTATGTCAATAAGTAACTGTCCAATTTCCTTAAGGATGGCTAGTGTTACTAATTTTCCATTAATACGGCATATGCTTTTTCCTGCTGATGTAATTGTACGATGTAAGATAACTGTATCTTCTCCGTCTAAATCAATCCCAAATTCGATTGCCTTATCTACTACGACACGGTTTCTTTCCAAAAAGAACAATCCTTCAATTTCTGCTTTTTCAGACCCGTGACGTACAAAATCAACAGATCCCCTTCCACCAGTAAGCAGTTGAATAGCATCTATAATGATTGATTTCCCAGCACCAGTCTCTCCTGTAAGTACAGTAAGGCCGTCTTTAAATTCAATTTTTATGTTGTCAATGATTGCGAAATTCTTAATGGATAATTCAGCTAACACGTCGCCCCACCTCAATTTATAACATTTCTAAAAATTGATCTCGAATTGTTAATGTATCTTCCTCAGATCTACAAATAATTAAACACGTATCGTCACCACAAATTGTTCCCATAATTTCATTCCAGTCTAAATTATCAATTAGAACTCCTACAGCTTGGGCATTTCCAGGTAGTGTTTTTAAGATAATAAAGTGGCTGGCCGTATCAATTTTAATGAACGAATCAATGAGAAGGCGTTTCAACTTATTTAACGGATTAAATCGTTGATCTGCCGGTAGGCTATATTTATAACGTCCATTCGCCATTGGTACTTTCACTAAATGAAGTTCCTTTATATCACGTGACACAGTAGCTTGTGTAACGTTATAGCCTAAATTTTTCAGGCGGTCGACTAGCTCGTCCTGTGTTTCAATTTCATTTTCGGCAATGAGTTCCCGAATTTTTATATGTCTTTGCCCTTTATTCATTAGAAACCCTCTTTCTTTCCCCATTTTAAAAGAGACTACACATAGCCGCCGTAGTCTCTCTAGATGTTAACTTCGCTTCTTTTGCAATGTGGTATGCGCTTCGGCTACAGTATCATGAATATTCACGTCTGGTGATAATTCCCCTTTAGTTTTATTATTCCATTTTAAGTGTAATAAAAACTCGATATTGCCATCTCCACCAGTGATTGGGGAATAGGTTATATGCTCTATATCATATCCTTCTTCAATCGAAAAAGTCACAATATCCTCTAACACCTGTTCATGAATTTTGGCTTCTCGCACAATACCTTTTTTTCCTACTTGCTCCCGACCTGCTTCAAACTGAGGCTTCACAAGCGCAATCACATCGCTATTTGGAAGTAAGAGCTTACGTAGAACAGGGAAAATGCGTTTTAACGATATAAATGAAACATCTATCGTTGCAAAATTCGGTGTATCACCTTTTAAATCTTCCGGTGTTACGTAACGAAAGTTTGTTTTCTCCATTACGATAACCCGATCATCACTTCTTAATTTCCAATCCAACTGATTTGTCCCAACATCAATTGCGTAGCTTAATTTCGCACCGTTTTGCAAGGCGCAATCTGTAAAACCACCCGTTGATGAGCCAATATCTAACATAACTTTGCCTTCCACGGAAATTTGAAATGACTGTAATGCCTTTTCTAATTTCAATCCGCCTCGACTGACATAAGGCATTACTTTTCCTTTAATTTCAATTGAGATGTCAGGTTCCACTTTTTCTCCAGGCTTGTCTAACCGCACTTGGTCTGAATAAACCATGCCCGCCATAATTGTCCTTTTTGCTTTTTCCCTCGTTTCACAAAATCCCTTTTCAACGAGTAAAATGTCTAATCTCACTTTTTTTTTCTTCATATATGTCAAGCCCTTTGTTGTTTTCTCGGTATTAGTGCTTTTATTTTACGTACAACGTGTTCGGTCGTTAAATCAATTTCCGCCCAAAGTTCGTTAACACTTCCATGTTCAATAAAACGGTCTGGAATTCCGATACGGTCAACATTTTGTGTGAAACGGAAACCCTTTTTTTGAATATGTTCTAAGACAGCACTGCCAAATCCACCTTGTAACACATGCTCTTCTATCGTTAGTATAGGCAAATTGTCACTCAGGATTTGTGCCATCATCTTCTCATCAAGGGGTTTTATGAAGCGAGCATTGACTACACGAACAGAAATGTCTTGTTCGGCTAATATTTCACGCGCTTCTAACGCCAAGTCAATCGTAGTTCCAAAAGTTAATATGACGGCTTCATTACCTTCTTTTAAAACTTCCCAACTTCCAACGGGAATAGTTTGTAAATGTTCATCCATTTTCATACCACTTGCATTACCCCTTGGGTAACGTATTGCAATCGGGCCTTCATCATAATCTATTGCGGTTTGCACCATATGTTGACATTCATTTTCATCTTTAGGCATCATTAATACCATATTCGGAACATGTCGTAGAAACGCAATGTCAAACACACCTTGGTGGGTCTCACCGTCAGCCCCTACAAGCCCTGCCCGATCAATACCAAATATAACATTTAAATTTTGTCTACATACGTCGTGAACCACTTGGTCATAACCCCGTTGTAAAAACGTGGAGTAAATGGATAAAAATGGTTTCATCCCTTGCGTAGCTATTCCTGCTGCCATTGTTGTAGCATGTTGTTCGGCAATTCCAACATCAAATAGACGATCAGGGAATTCCTTTTTAAAATCTTCTAACTTTGACCCAACTGTCATAGCTGGAGTAATCGCGACAACTCGCTCATCTTCACGGGCAATTTTACTTAACGTACCACTAACAACTTTACTCCATGCCGGACCTTTCGCACTCTTCTTTACCGATTGACCCGATTCAATCTTGTATGGGCCAACACCGTGCCAATCCCCAATTTTATCTGTTTCGGCCGGGTGATAGCCTTTTCCCTTTTTCGTAATGACATGGACAATCACTGGGCCTTTTGTCTTTTTGGCATAGCGTAAATGGCCAATTAAACTTTCTATATTATGACCATCTACAGGACCAAAGTAGGTAAAGCCTAGTTCTTCAAAAAACATACCTGGCACTACAAAGTATTTCATGCCATCTTTAATCCGTTCGGCTGCATTAGCTAAACGTCCACCTACAGCTGGAATTTTTTTCAGCAACAGTTCCGTTTCATCTTTCACCCGATTATATTTATGGGCACTTCGTACACGACTTAACATGTTATGAAGGGCACCAACATTTGGGGCAATAGACATTTCATTGTCATTTAATATAACCGTTACATCTTTTTGTTCATGCCCAATATGATTTAACGCTTCAAGTGCCATTCCACCTGTAAGGGCTCCGTCACCAATTACCGGAACAACAGCATGGTCTTCTTTCTTCATATCCCGGGCAATAGCCATCCCCATTGCAGCCGATAAAGAAGTGGAACTATGTCCTGTTTCCCAATGATCGTGTTCACTTTCGTTCCGCTTTGGAAAACCACTTAATCCTTTGTATTGTTTTAACGTATCAAATTGGTTAGCTCTCCCGGTTAAAATCTTATGGACATAAGATTGATGACCAACATCCCATATGAATTTATCCTTAGGACTATCATAAACCTTATGGAGTGCCAATGTTAATTCAACTACGCCTAAGTTAGGCCCTAAATGCCCTCCTGTCTTTGCCAAATTCGTAATTAAAAATTCGCGAATGTCGTGGGCAAGCCGATTTAATTCTTCGATTTCCATCTTTTTTAAAAATTTAGGATCTTGAATGGATTTTAGATCCATAGTGGATCACTCACCTTCGTAAGGTTTTTTTACGTTTCTGTTTTTTTATTGGAGGCAATATGGTGATATGTAAATGCTTTTCCATAAATGCAATCATTCTTCCTGCATATAAGATGATTTTTGTAGAAAAACGCATAGCCAAAAATTTTCCAAGGGCTTTCCCACCTACTGTTAATGCAGCAATGATACTTGTAAAGATGACTGAAATGGTAAATTGACTTCCCGAGCCTTCATCAAACCCTATTCCTAACGATATTTGTAATACGACGATTGCCGCTGCTGTCCCACTGACTATTCCAGAGATATCTCCAATGACATCATTACAGAAACTTGCAAAGCGATCTGCATTACGCACGATAAGGATAGAGTGATTTGCACCTGATACTTTTTCTGCTGCCATCGCATGAAAAGGAATTTCATCGGCGGCTGTAGCTGCTATCCCTAACATATCAAAAAATACCCCAACTAATACGATGCATAAAACAATGATGATTCCGAAATACCACCCTACACCGTCAAGTAAAAAAGTAGATATAATTGAAAAAAGAGCCGCCAACACAAACGTGATAACGGCAATACCGAGACTGAACCGGATTGATTTTTTATAATGCTCTTTCATGTATTTTGTCCCTCGATAATATATAGAATAATTGCATTTGTTTACGTTTATGTAAGGGATGGTCACTTAATGGGTAAAAATTGCGGCTTAGGTCCAGTAGGTTTTCCCAGATGGATACCGAGTGTTGCCACTGCGGCGGTTCCCCTTTAAATCCACCTTAGCCCCGTCACCGGAAAGCTAGACTGGATTACCACTTAGTCCGCACCATAATCCCCACCAAATGTCTGATGAACAGTCTAGGAGATTTCCTCGACAGTCTTTGACCGTTCCCTAGCCTCTTTTGCAGTGTCAATTTCATATAGCGTATAAAGCAGAACTTCGGTGGCCTGCCGATTGTCCTACTCTTAACTATAATCCCCTTAACACCACTCAAGGCAGGCTACGCTGCCCATAGAGTTTCCCAAACTCCATAGTAGCAGGTTCATACCCCATTCCATAGCTTGTTGACAGTTTTCAACATGCTACAGTAATGGGCCTCCGCGGAAGTAGGGTCAACGCCCACATGCCTTTGTGGATCGCCCTACGACCTTAACTCCCAGCACCAACCCAAGGCTGGGCGCCTCAAGCCGGCACAAGGAACTTCATCGATGTGCCCTTTGGCGGATTTTTAGGCCCGCCTTCAGGAACGGAGGACCGACTAGAATACTGCACCATCCCTATATGTATTAATAATATAACATATGTCTTATATATCCTCAATCACATTCGTACTAGTGGTTACGGTTTCCAATATACTCAACAATATCCTTCAGGATTGTATTTTCAATGTTTGCAATCGATAATGCTTGTATTGCTTCCCTCATGTAAGCTTCTTTTTTCTGAATCGCTTCTTCCAGGCCGAGTAGCTTTGGATATGTACTTTTTTCCTTCTCTTCATCGCTACCGATTGGTTTGCCAGTTAAATTTTTATCCCCAATTACATCAAGAATGTCATCTTGTATTTGGAATAGTAATCCTAAACATTTACCATATCGATCCACCGCTTCGATTTGAGGTGGAGTAGCACCAGCTAGATAAGCACCAGTCTTAATTGCAAAACGAATGAGTTCACCGGTTTTTAATTTATGTATTGTTTCTAGCTCTTCTATTGTTAACTTTTGCTTTTCCGCTTGTAAATCAAGCATTTGGCCCGCAACCATTCCTTCTGGACCGGCTGCCTTGGATAGTTCACCCATTACATACACTTTTTCCTCTGCAATGAGATGACTTGAAGAGCTAATCACTTGAAAAGCAGCTGTCAGTAAGCCATCCCCTGCTAAGACCGCTGTCGCTTCATCAAACTGTTTATGATTTGTCAGTTTTCCCCGACGATAATCGTCGTCATCCATCGCAGGTAAATCATCATGAATTAACGAATATGTATGAATCATTTCTAGTGCAACCGCAGGATGAATTAGCTTTTGCGTGTCATCCTTTTGAAAAGCTTCGAACGTAGCGACCATCAAAATAGGCCGTACCCGTTTTCCACCCGCATCAATGGAGTAGGCCATCGATTGTTTTAATCGCTCAGGAATTTGCAATTGTTGAACTGCTTTCGTTAGTTCGTCATTAATCCACTTTTGCTTGTCACGGATATAACTAGATAGGATCATGCTTCTTCTTCCTTTTCAACTGAAAAAGGCTTTAACTCTCCATGATCATTCAAAACTTGCTCCATTTGTTTTTCCACTTTGGATAACTTATCATTACAATATTTTGATAACTTCATTCCTTCTTGATAATAATCAATCGCTTTTTCTAAAGGAACATCGCTTTCCTCTAATTTTTCAACGATTTGCTCTAACTTTTCAATCGCTTCTTCAAAAGAAATGTTTTCTTGCTTAACCTCACTCATTCTTATTTTCCTCCTTCAATCCCCATACTTGGCAATCTAAAACACCATCATGCAACTTAATATTTAATTGGTCACCAGGTTCAATTTTCTTCACCGTTTTTACTACTTGACCTGTTGAATCATAGGGAACCGCATACCCTCTTTTAATGATATTTAATGGATTGAGTAGCGAAAGACGGTCCAACCGATTTTGAAATTCCTGCCGTTTTTGTTGTAAATGGCTTTCCATCTCCCGTTTGTATCGTGTATTAAGCCAGTTTATTGAAGCTTTTAATTCTTCAATTTTCCGTTTAGGGTGTTGCTGTTGTATACGTGTTGTTAAAAATGACTGTTTTTCCTGTTTTCGAACGATAACTTGCTTCCACGATTTTTGTAATGTATCAAACAAACGGTCTAAATCTAGTTCCTTTTGCCGCATTAACTGCTCAGGATACCGGAACGCATATGATTGTTGAAGGGAACTTAATCTCCGTTTCTCATTTTCGTACTGTTGATAAACCGATCTTTCTATTCGTTTATGTGCGGTTGCTACCTTTTCTAATAATTCAACATATGAGGGTACAGCAAGCTCTGCTGCGCCGGTAGGTGTTGGTGCTCGCATATCTGCCGCAAGTTCACTTATCGTAAAATCGGTTTCGTGTCCTACTCCACATATAATCGGGATTTTGGAGTTTGCAATGGCACGAACCACCGCTTCTTCATTGAATCCCCATAACTCTTCAATCGAACCTCCACCGCGCCCGACAATGAGGACATCAAACATGTTTACTTCGTTTGCTTTTTCAATAGCTTGAACAATTGACGGAACCGCTTGGTCCCCTTGAACAGTTGCTGGGATGAGTGTTTTCTGAACTGTAGGAAACCGTCGGTTTAATGTAGTAAATATATCCCGAACGGCAGCGCCTGTCGGTGATGTTATCACACCAACATGCTCCGGATACTTTGGTATTGGCCTTTTCCGTTCTTCAGAAAATAAACCTTCTTTTTCTAGCTTTTCCTTCCGTTGCTCTAACGCTAAATATAGTGCACCAATGCCGTCTGGTTCCATGCTATGTATGTATAGTTGATAATGCCCATGAGGTTCGTATACGCCTATCTCACCTCGAATAAGTACTTTCATACCGTCTTCGGGGCGAAATTTTAAGTGACGATTAAAACTTGAGAACATAACTGCTTGTACACGTGACTGTCCGTCCTTTAATGTCAAATACATATGACCTCTAGAATGATGCTTAAAATTCGATATTTCTGCTCTAAGCCATACTGTTTTTAAGTGTGGATCGGTTTCAAACTTTCTTTTAATGTATCGTGTCAAAGCTGTAACCGTTAAATATTTATCCTTCACACTAAGATTCCCCTTTTATCTTTTCCTTAACATTGATCAGCCAGGTGCCGTCTCACAATAACACCATAACTCTTTCCATGTTAAAGGGTCAACTGATTGCCGAATGATACCGGGTTTCAACACGTCCGCGTACATATCGTCGGTCGGTTACCTCATATTAACCATTTCGGCAATCATTGCGAAACCCCTTCTTACACTTCCTCGTTTACCATTTTTGATAATACACCATTAACAAATCGACTTGATTTATCATCTCCATAGGTTTTCGCAATTTCAACGGCTTCATTAATAGATACCTTCGCCGGTATTTCTTCAATTTCTTGCATCTCGTACACTGCAATTCGAAGAAGTGTTCGCTCTACTGAAGCAATCCGTTCGAGTGACCATTTCTCCAGATGTTTTGTAATGTGTGCATCTAATTGTTGTTTATTTTCAATAACCCCAGTGATGAGTTGCTTTGCAAAAGGCTTTAACTCTTCTTCCTCTTCCGCAATTTGAATCACTTCTTGTGGTGTAATTTCATTCATATCAATTTGAAACAGCAATTGGAATGCTCGTTCTCTTGCCTTTCTCCGCTTCATTGTAATGCTCCTTTTTCCTTTAATATCCTTAAGAATAATAACATGTATAAAGTAGAAAAGCTATTTTTTCCGATTCAAGAAAAATGACCATAAGGAACCCCCCTATGGTCATTTATTATTAGTATAACTATTTTATATCTGTTTCATCCTCTTTTGATTCCATTTGAACACCAACAATGTGGACATTCACTTCTGTTACATGTAATGCTGTCATATTTTTTAAGGCTTGTTGAATATTATCTTGTATTTTTTGTGCAACGGTAGGTATGGATACACCGAACTCTAATACGGAGTAGACATCAATTTTAACCCCTTCATCTACGAGTTCTACTTTTACACCTTTACCGTGATTTTTCTTACCGAAGCGTTCCGTTACATTTGATGCAAAGTTTCCACGCATTTGCGCTACACCAGAAACTTCATTAGCAGCAATGCCTGCAATCACTTCAATGACTTCTGGAGCAATCTCGACTTTCCCTAACGACAGGTCTTCGCTGACATTTAACATTTTATAATCAGCCAAAGAAGTCACTCCTTTAATTTACTTACTTATTCCATTATATGATGTTTCTCTAAAAACTTTGTGTTAAAATCGCCATTTTTGAACACAGGATGTTCCATCATACGTTGGTGGAATGGAATTGTTGTCTTAACACCTTCTACAACAAATTCGTCAAGTGCCCGTTTCATACGTTGGATTGCTTCTTCTCTCGTCTTACCATGGGTAATGAGTTTCGCAATCATTGAATCGTAATACGGTGGAATCATCCAACCAGTGTAAGCTGCTGAATCGATCCGAACTCCGAGCCCTCCTGGAGGATAGTACATGTTCACCCTACCAGGTGATGGCATAAAGTTTTTAAATGGATCTTCTGCATTAATACGACATTCAATCGACCAGCCGTTAAATTCAATATCTTCCTGTTTATGTTGGAGCTTTTCACCACTTGCTACTAAAATTTGTTCTTTTATTAAGTCGATACCTGTAACCATCTCTGTCACAGGGTGTTCAACTTGTATACGTGTATTCATCTCCATGAAATAAAACTTTTGTTCACTTTGGTCAAAGATAAACTCTACTGTTCCTGCGCCACGATACTGTACAGCTTCGGCCGCTTTGACAGCTGCTTGCCCCATTTCCTCACGAATTTCCGGCGTAATCGCAGGTGATGGTGTTTCTTCAATAAGTTTTTGGAGACGCCTTTGGATTGTACAGTCTCTTTCACCCAAGTGAATCGTGTTTCCGTGTTGGTCAGCTAACACTTGTATTTCTACATGTCGGAAATCTTCAATGAATTTTTCTAAGTATACACCTGGATTACCAAAAGCTGTTTCGGCTTCATTTTGCGTTACACGGATTCCTTTGACTAAGTCTTCACGGTCTCGTGCAATTCGAATACCTTTTCCGCCACCACCAGCTGTTGCTTTAATGATGACAGGGTAGCCAATCTCCTCAGCAATTTTCAATCCTTCTTCTTCACTCTCTATAATTCCTTTTGATCCTGGAACAATTGGTACACCAGCAGCACGCATCGTTTCACGAGCGACATCCTTTGTACCCATTTTTTCAATAGAAAATGCACTTGGTCCAACAAAGATGATATTGCACTCTTCACACATTTCGGCAAATGCTGGGTTTTCGGATAAAAACCCGTATCCAGGGTGAATGGCATCACATTCTGTTAATGTCGCAACACTCATTATATTTGTTTTATTTAAATAACTATCTTTACTGGAAGTAGGCCCAATGCAATATGCTTCGTCAGCCAATTGAACGTGAAGTGATTCACGGTCAGCTTCCGAAAATACTGCAACGGTTGATATACCTAACTCTTTACACGCACGTATAATACGAACGGCAATTTCTCCACGGTTCGCAATTAGCAGTTTTTTGATCACAAAAGTCAACCCCTTACTTTGTCTTCACTCTAAATAGCGGCTGCCCGTATTCTACAAGCTGTCCATCCTCTGCCAGGATTTCAACTATTTCGCCACTCACTTCAGCCTCAATTTCGTTAAATAACTTCATTGCCTCAACGATACAAACAACACTGCTTGCTTGAACGTTAGATCCAACTTCAACATAAGTATCACTATCTGGAGATGGTGAACGATAGAACGTTCCTACCATTGGTGACGTAATTTCATGATCGAAATCAACACCACCAGTATCAGGTTTTTCAGAAGTTTTGTTTTCGTCTTTTCCTTCGCTCTGTTCAGCCGTTTCCGCTTTTGGAGCTTGTACTGGTTGTACAGTTTCTTGAATGACTGGTTGAGCTGGTTGAACCACTTGCTTTGTTTCAACTACTCCATTGTTCACTTCCTTTTTCATAGCTACTTTGGTCCCATTGGACTCGTAAGTAAATTCATCAATTGTTGATTCATCAATTAATTTAATGAGCTCACGGATTTCTTGAACTTTTAACATATCCCGGCACTCCTTTGATTTTTTTTCCTATAAATTAAGAACAGGTATTAATTAGTCCTTATAACATTTTACGATAATTACTTAGTAAACTTCAACTCCTATCTACATTACGTAAAAAAACGCAATAAAAAAACTGGATGCGTTTGCATCCAGTTACGTATTTTCAGGTTGATGTTTTACAATGACTCGAATGTCACCGAACTCGTCTCGGACAAGTTGCATAATCTGATTTGCGTCTGTTTGGGAAACTTCACCAGCTTTAACTGTCACATGTACGATTTCCTCTTCTGCTCTTACAAGTACGTCCGTATAGTTTTTCTCTGTTTGAATCACCTTTTCTAAGATGGATTCTTTCGTATTAACTTCTTCTAATCTGTGCATTTGTTCCATGGCTTCATTTTTCTCTTCTGGTGACGCATTGCTGGATGCAATAATATTTTCTAACTGTTCTCTTGTGCGATCCCTTTCAGATTGAATATCCATTCGAATTGCGGTGAAAAGCTCATCCGATGAAATGCCAGAAGTAACGGTTTCCCCTTCTTCACCCTCGGGCTTGTTTGCTTCTAAGCTTTCACTCTCCTCTGTTCCTTCCATTTCTTCCATTTGCTCAAACAGAGCTACCTGTTCCCCATTTGGAGATGTCATGTAATACACACTTAACACAATTAGTAAACTTAACATCGTTAAAAGCCATACAGTTTGTTTCTTTAACATCATATACTTTCTCCTCCTTTTTACTCCTTAGGCATTACAGATACTCTATGACTAGAGACGTCCAATACTCTGGAGACTGCTGTTACAATGATTTTTTGTCTTTCAACACTCTCCAAGCCCTTTGCCACGACAAGCACCCCTCGTACAGATGGCTTTTTGGTTTGGACTAATATTGGATTCTCATTGTTTTGGTTTCGAATCGTAACGGTTTGTTGTTCTTCAGAATAATCCTCAATTTCTCTTTTCCCACCGTTTTGATCTGTTTCACTTGTTGTTTGTTTACCAACTATCGTATTTTTCTCATAGACTTTTAAATTTGTTGCGTCTAAGTTGATCATGACCTCTGCTTCTGAAATGCCATTAATTTGATCTAAAATTTGCTTTAGCTGACCTTCTAATCTTTCTTCCATCTGTAATACTTCTTCACTTTTCTCTTCCTTATTTTGTTTAAAGAGAGCTTCATCTTCGAGTGATTCCCCTATAGGGGGTTCGGTTGTTTGTGATTGATCTTTAAACAAGTTATTCGTAAGCATAAGTAATAGTCCGAGCAAACCGATTAATATGACATAAGACATTTTTGTTGGTTTGCCATCTTCATCTCTCTTCAATTTCAAAAATGATAGGATATTTTTCAACTATCTTCCCCTCCCTCCCACGTAATCTTTATGTTTTCAGTTGGCACTTCCCAGAAGGAGGATAAATCCTGTTTAATTTCGGCAAAGTCAGGCTTCTTCTCTTGCGGCTCATGATTTGTATCAATTACAACCTCCTCTACCTTTGTCCCATCTTTGGTCGTGTTATTAGTTAAAAACACTTCAATCGTATCAATATGCTCCCAAGTTAAATCTTCTTCATTTGAAAAGGAAATCGCTATATCTTCAATACCTACTTCATATTTCCGAATCAACTCCTCTTCAGCTTGTTTTTTTAGTTGGACAGCTATCTGATTTAATATATATGCACGTTGGGAGGCTTGTATTTCTTTTTTCTGATTTTCTATCGTTTTTTCCATATCACTTTGTTCTGTTTGACTATATATATTAAGCTTATTTTGCATGACTGAACTCATACTCGTTTGAAATAGGTGAAATAACGGTTGTAACAAAATAAGCATTAAAATGAGGCCCACAGAAAATTTTACATACCGCTTCATCGATGACTGGGGTAACAATAAATCGATAATCATTGCAATGAGGATAAATAAAATAATTTGAATAACCCATTTTTGAATATATTCCATCTTAGATCACCCTATCGAACCATTAACGTTAAATTACTAGCAACGACTAAAATGACAATTGCGAAGAAAAACATCATCGTAACAACGAGTAGTGCTGCGAAAATATATAAAATATGTTTCCCAATCAAATCTAATGTTTTAATGACAGGACCTCCACCAACTGGTTGTAATATAGCAGCAGCTAATTTATAAATGATGGCAATCGCAAAAACTTTTATCGCTGGAAAAACTGCTATCCCAATGATTGTGACTACTCCTACTAATCCAATGGTATTTTTCAGTAACAGTGATGCTGATAAAACCGTATCGGCTGCGTCGGTAAACATCCTTCCAATAACAGGAACAAAGTTACCTGTAACAAACTTTGCTGTTTTAATTGCAATTCCGTCTTGAATGGCTGTTTGGGCCCCTTGCACCGAAATAACTCCAATAAAAACCGTTAAAAATAGACCGAGTATTGTTAATGCTGCATTTTTTAATAAATTGGCGAGTTGGGTAGCTTTGTAATTTTCGCTTAAACTGCTTACGATATACAGCAAGGCAGATAAAAAGATTAACGGCAATACGATTTTTGAAATGAGTACACCACTTAAATGGACGAGAAACATGATAATTGGATGAAAAAAAGCAATTGATGTAATGCTGCCGAAAGATGCCATCACACTTAAAATAAGTGGAATTAACGCAATCATAAAGTTTGACATCGATTCAATCGCATCACTGGCATAGGAAGCACCTAACCGGAAGCTACTTAAAGCAATTGTAATTAACACGAGATAAACAACAGCGTAAGCAACTGTATTTACAGCTTTTGATTCAAAAGCGTTTTGTAATGTCTGCAGTATGACGGCAAATAACGTCAGTAAGATCAATGAGCCTAATAGTTTCCCGTTTAAAATCAGTTCATGGAATAAATATTTTAGTAACCCTTGAAACCATCCTTTTATAGATAAAGAGGAATCAGCTTTGACAAAGTCCATTAAACTTTTATTTGATATATCCGGTATGTACTCTCCATAGTTATAAACAACCTCATTCCAATAGCCGCTAATATCGGAGAAGGTATCTTGTTGCATTTGGTCATCTACCCATTGATTATGATCTTGCTGTGCATGAACCGGGCTGGCAAAACAAAAGGTAATAAACACTAGTAGAAATGAGACAACATTCTTTTTCCCATGCTTGAACACACAATACTGCTCCCTTCTTTTACACAGGGATAAATTCTAGTACCGTTTCAATTACTGCTGTTAAGATTGGCACAGCTAATATAATAATAAACACCTTTCCGGCTAACTCAATCTTGGAAGCTATCGAACTAAGGCCTGCGTCTCTTGTAATTTGTGCTCCGAATTCAGCAACATATGCGATCCCAATGATTTTTAAAATGGATTCAACATACATAAGGTTAATGTTAGCTTTCGTTGTCATATAGGAAAGAACCCGGAATATTTCGGCAATCGGCTGAATAAGCACAAGGAAGATGATAACACCGGTAAATAGTACTATAAAAAAGGAAATGGTTTTGTTCTGTTCCTTAACGAGGATTGTTAGTATTCCTGCTATTAGAGCGAAGGAGACAATTTGAAAAATCCCCATTGCCTAAAATCCTCCTATTATCATTTGAAACAAGAACACCGACTTAATTTGTTGGAATAAATTGGCCAAATGGTCGACGACAATGACGAGCACGATGATAACACCAACTAATGTGATCCAGTTGGATATATCTTCTTTTCCCATTTGCTTCAAAACAGAATTCATCAATGCGATGATGATGCCAATTCCTGCGATTTGAAACAAAAGATAAGTTCCACTTATCATGTTGGTTCGTCTCCTTTCTCAGCTAAATCAAAAGCAAAACGAGAAACAGACCTGTTAATAATCCTAAGCTTTTAGCCATTTTGCCATATCTTCTCGATTCATCTTCTGCATTTTCAAGCTCACGGTCTAGGTGAGATAACGCTAAATAAATATGCTTTCGCTGTTGCGTAAAGTCGTGTTGACCTAATGTTTGTCCAAATTGATCCATAATTTCCTTTTCGGGATTCTTCATCGCGAAATGTGGCCAAAACTTGTCCAAACTCTTTCGCCAAACATCATATAAAGTAAATTGATGTTGATTTAATTGTTGATATAAGTGGGCAAACAGGCCATTTAATGGTTTGGGAAGCTGCGTTGACAACCTGCCAAATACTTGTTGAATGGGACTTTGACCGTAGACAATTTCTGCCTCCAGCACTTGAAGTGCATTTTTTAATTGGCGAATTTGTCTTGGTCGGTCAGACAATCTTTTGGAAATATCAAAACCGACGTATGTTGTGGCGCACAGTAAGAGAAGGACTCCTATCCACTTCATTTCGTCTACCCCTTACATTTTTAGACTGATTGTTTTCATCTACAATCGATTGGACCGTACCAGGTCTCGGTTCGGTTGAAAACGTTACATATCGCTGGAACGCGTTCGCATGAAACAACGGTGCTAAAGACGGACGCTTCCGAATTTCGGCAACATCCTTACCGTGAACACTGCATATAACGGTGATCCCTGCATGTAACGCTTCCATTAAAGCTTGTACATCCTCTTTGCTGCCAATCTCGTCTACGACCATAACATCGGGAGACATTGAACGTATCATCATCATCATGCCTTCTGCCTTAGGACAAGCATCCATAACATCTGTACGAACGCCAACATCATGTTGAGGAATGCCATTTTTACAAGCAGCGATTTCTGAACGTTCGTCAATAACGGCTACTTTTTTTGCTGGGAATGGTTCTTCACCATCACTAATAATGCGAATAAAGTCTCGTAAAAATGTTGTTTTTCCACATCTGGGAGGGCCAATTAATAAAGTATTTAAGTACTGACCACGAAATAATGAGGGAACGAAAGGTTTCGCCACCCCTTTTATCTGTTTAGCTATGCGAAAATTAAAAAATGCTAAATGGCGAATGGCTTTTACGGACCCTTGCTCCGTGTTCACTTTTCCGGAAATCCCTACCCTATGACCCCCTTCAATGGTTATATAACCTTGACGCAACTCATCTTCAAGTCGATAGATAGAGTGTTCACTTAGCTGATTTAAAATGAATATGCCATCATCGGTAGTAGGAATGACATGATGGAGCATAAAGGAAAATTGGGAATAAACAATTTCTACAGGACTCATGATCCGGATGCGTATCTCCTCCAACTCACCCCAGTCTCTTATTTCCTCTGATAGTCGTTTAGCTAAATAAGGTGGAAAAATACGTAAGATCTCTTCCAAGTAAACTTCCCCTTTTTCCTTAGTTTGTTGTTACTTCCAATCTATGCAGGCTTGGCCAAATTATGACCAGATTCAGTAGATGAAATAGAATACAAAAAAGCCTAGATGCAATATTGCACCTAGGCTTTCCTTTGTCATGACTATGCTCTTGAAATATATTTCCCTTCAGCTGTATTAATGACTAGTACATCCCCTTCATTAATAAAGAAAGGTACTTGAACAACTAAACCTGTTTCAACCGTAGCAGGTTTTGAACCACCACTTGCGGTATCACCCTTAATACCAGGTTCTGTTTCTACTACTTTTAATTCTACTGTATTTGGTAAATCTACACCAATCGTTTCACCATCATAATTTAACACACTTACTTCCATATTTTCTTTTAAATAGTTTAGTTGTTCTTTAATCTGCTCAGTAGGTAACTCGAGCTGTTCAAAGGATTCATTATCCATAAACGTATGCACATCTCCAGATGAATATAAGTACTGCATTGTACGTCTCTCCAGGTGGGCACGGTTCACTTTTTCACCAGCACGGAACGTTCTCTCTTGGATATTACCATTTCGCAAGTTACGTAATTTAGAACGTACAAAAGCAGCTCCTTTGCCCGGCTTCACATGTTGAAAGTCAATCACTTGCCATATATCTCCATCTAATTCTACGGTTTGACCTGTACGAAAATCATTTACAGAAATCATGATTATTTCCCCTTTCAATTTTACAATGTTATAAGTTCTTTTGGTGAATGTGTTAATCTTTCATTTCCATTTTTTGTAATTACCGTGTCGTCTTCAATACGACAACCGCCAACACTTGGAATATAAATACCTGGTTCTACTGTGACAACCATCCCAGGTTGAAGCTTTATATCAGAGCGGAATGAGAGTCCAGGACCTTCATGAACATCTAAACCGATTCCATGCCCTGTCGAGTGACCAAAATACTCTCCGTATCCCTTTTCTTTAATATAATCCCTCGTTAAGGCATCCGCCTCTTTACCTGTAATTCCCGCTTTAAGTCCTTCTATTCCACGCAGCTGTGCTTGCAGAACTGTGTCGTATATATCTTTTAACTGGTCGTTAATCTCTCCTACCGCTACGGTTCTCGTAATGTCAGAGCAATAGCCTTCATACAACGCACCGAAGTCCAGCGTTACAAGCTCACCAGATTGGATCTCTTTATTCGACGCAACACCATGTGGAAGGGCTGAACGATAGCCGGATGCTACAATAATATCAAAGGAAGAAGATACTGCACCCTGTTTTCTCATAAAGAATTCTAACTCATTCGATACATCTATTTCCTTAACACCTGGTTTCATATAATTTAAAATGTGATCAAATGCAGCATCAGCAATTTTACTCGCTTCTTTCATAATTGCTATTTCGTCATCTGTCTTTATGAGGCGTAGATTTTCTATAATCCCACTAGTAGGTATAAATTCACCCTTTAAGTGCTGCTCATACGTTTCATATGTACTAAATGTTACGTGGTCTTTTTCAAACCCCAATCGTTGAACCCCTAACCTTTCAGCTTGCTTAGCCACTTCCTTCGGTAAAGGTTCCTTATGTTCAATCACTTGAAAGTGTTTTGCTTGGTCATTTGCCTGCTCTGTGTATCGAAAGTCTGTAACAAGAAGAGCTTCCTCTGCAGTTATGATAACTGCACCTGCTGTTCCTGTGAACCCTGTTACATATCTCCGGTTCTGGTTACTTAAAATTAACAAAGCGTCTAAATTTTCTTCTTTTAATACATTTCGAATCTTGTCCAATTTCCCCATGTTACCCTCCCTCTCCATCATCAGTTTCTAAAAATGCTTGGGCCGCCAATTTATAACCGACCACACCTAGTCCCGAAATTTGGCCTTTACAAACAGGTGCAAGTAAGGATTTACTTCGAAAAGATTCCCTGGCATGAACATTCGATAAGTGAACTTCAATAACTGGTGTATCAATTGCACTAATCGCATCCCTTAGGGCTACACTTGTATGTGTGTAGGCAGCAGGATTAAAAATAATCCCTTCATACTTTCCATTACTTTGTTGAAGCTTATCAATCAAATGCCCTTCGTGATTTGATTGATAAGCATCTAATTCCCAGTTGTATGTTTGAACGTAAGTACGTATATCCTCTTCTATCGTTTGTAATGTGTCAAATCCATAAATATGAGGCTCCCGTTGTCCTAGCATATTTAAATTCGGGCCATTTAACATAAGCAATCGTTTCATCGTATCTCCCTCTACAACCTTCTCTTTTTAAATCATACATTGTCTAGTTTATCATAACGGAATAGGGTTTTGTAAATTATTCCTCATGTTGTTTTGTGCATCGCATTATAATAATCATAAGAGATTGTATATCCTACAAAAGTTCCATAGAGAACGTGTAAGCATAATGTTGTCACTAACGTATCAGCATTTAAATTGTTAAATGTTGGGACTGCTGTGAAAATAGGGTTTAGAAAGTATACAAATACGACCCAAATTCCAATGCCATATAATATTCCAGGTATCATACCTCTTCTCTTTTTAAGTACAACATAATAAACGATTGCGGCCAATATAGACAACATGGATACAATGACAATACTAATCAACTCTCCCATCCATCCGTGTACCCATGAAGCATTAAAAAACGAACGTAAAATGTATGAAGCATGGGAAATTGTTGTAAAGTTAAAGTAATACGCTAATGAGCCAAGAGATCCCCATAACAAACCACCAACGAATCCAGTTAGGAGTGCTCGTTGAAACATTGTCATCGGTTCTTCAGCTTGATTTTGTTCCAGTTTCTTTTCACCCATTATGACCACCTCCTTTTTTTACTCTAACCAAAAAAGGAAAAGACATGCTCACGACTAACAAATTATGTACGTAATCCAAGATTTCTAGTAAAATGTAAGTAATAATCAATTATTTAAACATACAACATTAGGTTGGTGAAAAAATGTCAGAAAAAGAAAATACAACTTATGGTGGTCAAGCCGTCATAGAAGGTGTCATGTTCGCAGGTAAAAAAAGTTTCGTAACAGCAATTAGAAGAAAAGATAATAGTATTGAATATTTCTCTACAAAACGGAAAGAATCTAAAGTAGCAAAACAATTAAAAAAAATACCATTTATTCGTGGAATTGTCGCGCTAGTTCAAGCAAGTGCCAACGGGACGAAACATTTAAATTTTGCTAGTGAAAAATATGATGTCGATCCGGAAGAAGATAACAAAGTAGAAGAAAAAGAAGAATCAAAGCTAGCAATGGTATTAGGCATTGGCGTAATTGGTGTTCTTTCATTTTTATTCGGGAAAACCATTTTCACGCTAACACCTGTGTTTATCGCAGAGTTATTTTCCCCGATTGTTTCTGGGAAAGTTGGTCAAGTGTTACTAGAAGGCCTTTTTAAATTAATATTGCTTTTATTATATATTTATTTTCTATCACTTACTCCGCTTATTCGTAGACTTTTTCAGTACCATGGAGCTGAGCATAAAGTGATAAACGCTTATGAAAATGGCGTACCGTTAACAGTTGAAGATGTTCAAAAACAATCACGACTCCATTATCGATGTGGATCAAGTTTCATTCTGTTTTCAGTTCTTGTTGGTATTTTCGTCTATATGGGTGTTGATATTAATCCATTATGGTGGCGTATCGTGAATCGTCTTTTACTTCTCCCAGTCGTTATTGGGGTTTCATTTGAAGTCTTACAATTAACAAACAAAGTGAGAGACATTCCGGTATTAAAAGTATTAGGTTACCCAGGCTTATGGTTACAACTACTAACGACAAAAGAACCTGATGACGAGCAAGTTGAAGTAGCGATCTGTTCCTTTGAAAAAGTACTAGAAACAGATCAAGCTAAAGGGGGCATTCAAGTAGAGCAAGTTGCTTCCTCTTAATAGGTGTGGAAAGGAGGTTAGATGATGTTTCCTAGATTAAATCCTTTTTTCTATATTTTATTTGGCCTCGCCTTGATTGGCCTGTTTTCGCAACTGTTCTTTAACACAGCTTCGTTCTTTAAATATATACTGATGTCTGCAGGTTTTATCGCTATAATTTTCGCTGTTTTTTATTTCGTTATGCGCTCCCGAAATTCAGCAACTTATGACCACCGGTATAAGAAAGCTGTTAAGCAATCACAAAGGAAGTACGGCAAATCCGGGAGAAACGCTTCTTCTTTTAACCTACCGAAAAAGCTGCAAAATTCAAAGAAGGCAAAGGCAAACCGGCAAGCTACACATTTGAAAGTAATCGATGGCAAAAAAGATAAAAAAAGAAATCGAGCTAGTTTTTAACTTAGCTCGATTTCTTTTATTTTAACATCCATTTTTGGGCAAAAAATTCTTCTGCCCGTTCTTTTCCAACTTGAATTAACTGTTGTTTCGCTTCTTTTTTAATATGGAAGTCCGTAGCATCTATACCTTTCACCGGAATAAACATCGTCTGATCAGACGCCACTTTTGATACGTACTTCATATCATGGGCTTTCATCATTGTGGTCATTAAGGCGCGAAACATATCAAAAGCACTATTAATATTCACGATCGGCAGTCCTTCCACTGATTCTGAAAGCTTTAAACCTAATACAGGTCGCTCATCACGGCCATCCCCTAATTTAAAGACCCAAACAGGAAAGTTACTCAATAATCCCCCGTCTACAAGAATACTTTTCTCGTTTTTAGAACGACGCAACTTAACTGGAATAAAAAAATAAGGAATGGATGCACTAATGCGAACCGCCTTTGCAACCGAAAACTGATTAGGATCTAACTGATAGAAGTGTTGTAAGTCGTCTGGAAATACGACCATTCGTCCAATTGATAAATCAGACGCAATCACTTTTAATTTATCTGGTGTAGGAAAATCACTAAATTTATGAATGCCTTTTGCAGCCAACTTTTCTTCTATCCATTTCTCCAATTGATCACCACGGTAAAGCCCCAATCGGAAATATACGAGTAGCCATTTTACGAAAGGTAATGTTTTATCAATTGTCGATTCATCTAAAAATTTCGTTAAATCAAATTCGTAAAACATTTCAATTACTTCGTCGACTTCATATCCTGCTGCAATAAATGCTGCAATAATGGCACCAGCAGAGGTACCTGCTAAACGCTCAAACTCAAACCCTTTATGTTCGACGACTTTAAGAGCACCTAAAAGAGCAAATGCTTTTACTCCACCACCTGAAAATACCCCATCTACTTTCAACTTGTACCTCCCGTTATACGTAGTAGTACATGTATACTCAGGAGGTACGAGACATAGAACGGCGCATGTTACAGGTTATTCTTTCGTTTGTCGCTCTTTTAGTTCTTCTACTACATTCGGGTTTTCCTCTAAATATTGAACTAAATCACCTATCCGGTCAATTGCATTCCAACTTAGATGATGCTCAATCCCTTCAACATCTTCATAAATATTTTCTTGATCAACACCAATCATTCCTAAAAACTGTTCGAGCAGCTCATGTCGGTAAACGAGTCTTTTCCCGATTTTCTTCCCCTTTTTCGTTAAAATAAGTCCACGATATTTTTCATAGTGTAAATATTCATCACGGTCTAGTTTTTGAACCATTTTTGTTACTGAAGAAGGGTGTACCTGTAACGATTCTGCTATATCTGATACACGTGCATATCCTTTTTGTTCTATTAATATGTAAATTTGTTCAATATAATCTTCCATGCTAGGAGTGGGCATACACATCCTCCAAACTAAGCAATCTATTTTATAAAAATCATACAACAGTTTCATAAGTGTGACAAGTTCAGTAAGGTGACGGGTAGCATTAGTTTACTATATGTACACTCTTTCATAAAGTTAGCACAAATAGATATGGTGTATTGTTCTAATACGTATTTAATTTCTATGCTCAGTGTTAACACTGAGCATATCAAGTGGATTTCTCTTTCTTTTTCCTCATCCAAATGATGGGGACAGCAAAAATAGACGTAAGGTACTAGATCCACAATCTTCATTAATCCATTTATCGATTTTAAATGCTCCAGTTCTTTTAGCCATAAAAAACACCCCTTTAGATGTTTTCTCTAAAGAGGCATTTCATCGCGACTTTTTTCTACACATCGCAACTTTATTTCAAATCTACAGTTGGCTGCTTTTTTGCAGATTATAGTCCACACTTTAATTGTGCGTTACAGTTCGTACAAGTATTACAGCCACCGATATCCTCTACCGTTCCTTGACGACAGACTGGACACGTATCCCCAACTTCCGATCCAATTGTCACATCAGTCTTTCCAAGTTCCTGAACTGTATCCATAAGAACGACTTTCGGTTTTTCCTCTTGTTTTACCGGCTGTTCATCATCAAATGTATTATCCTCAGCTTTCAGCGTAAGAACTTGTGTATCACGGCTTCCATCCACATAAACCGTGCCACCTTTTGCTCCCCCGTTGTATAACCTTTCATACACGTTTTGTACTTGTTCAACTGTGTAACCACGTGGAGCATTAACTGTTTTGGAAATGGAACTGTCTACCCAACGTTGAATGACACATTGTGTATCTGCGTGTGCTTCCGGAGCAAGGTTCATAGCCGTAACAAACCACTTTGGTAAATCGTCCCCATCTTGCTCTGGATGACGGTCTAAATACTCTTGAACAATGTCCGCTTTTACTTCGATAAACTTACCAAGACGTCCACTACGATAATAAACGAAGGAGAAGTATGGCTCTAATCCAGTAGAAACCCCAACCATCGTTCCAGTTGAACCTGTAGGCGCAACTGTAAGCAAGTGTGAATTACGAATGCCGTATTTTAGTACACCTTCACGAATATCTTCCGGCATTTTTTTCATATACCCAGTACTCACAAAGCGTTTACGAAGTTCTTGCGTTTCCTCATCTGTTTCCCCAATAAGAAATGGAAAGCTTCCTTTTTCTTTTGCTAATTCGATAGAAGCGCGGTACGCAGTAGTAGCAATGGTTTCGAATATTTGGTCGACGAGTTCGTTTCCTTCCTTCGATCCATATTCTGTTTCACAATAAATAAGTAAATCATGAAGACCCATAACACCAAGTCCTACCCGACGCTCCCCTAATGCTTGCTTACGATTTTCCTCAAGGAAATAAGGTGTCGCATCGATAACGTTATCTTGCATACGAACACCAATTTCTACTGTTTGTTTCAACTTATCAAAATCTACCTGTTTCGTTTGTTTGTTCGCCATTGCAGCTAAGTTTACTGCAGCTAAGTTACAAACACTGTATGGTGCTAATGGCTGTTCACCACATGGGTTTGTTGCGACAACTTTTTGACCGTATGCTTTAGCATTTGTCATGTCGTTGGCATTATCAATAAAGAAAATACCTGGTTCGGCAGAATAGGTTGCGCAAATATTTATTAAGTTCCACAAGTCTTTTGCACGAACTTTTCGATAAACACGAACACCGTATCCCATCTGTTCCCATTCACGGACGTCTCCTACATCGTGCCAACGTTCATTGTAAACTTCCATTTCTTCCTCTGTGTAATTTTCCACGTCAGGGAAACGAAGCTCGTAATCGCCACCCTGTTCAACAGCTGCCATAAATTCTTTTGTAATACATACAGAGATGTTAGCTCCTGTTAAAAATTCAGGTTGATGCACACTATATGTGCCACCATCGTTCAACTTTTGCTCTGCATCACGGATTACTTTTTCGGAAAACCCGCCATTACCAGGAATCGTCTTATAATTGATGATCCCTTGGTACATATCACGTTCAGATTCTGTAAGAGGGGTGAATTTTAATTTTTCCTGTGCCAGTTTTTGCACTTGTTCATCATCAATGTTTTCAATTAAATAACGTAAGATACGTGGGTTTTGCATTTTGGAAATGATAAATTCGACAATATCCGGATGCCAATCATTTAACATAATCATCTGAGCACCCCGGCGGGAACCACCCTGTTCAACTAGATGTGTCAGCTTTGCAATATCGTCTAACCACGATACCGATCCTGAAGATTTTCCGTTTACACCTTTGGCAAGGGTATTGCGTGGGCGTAATGTAGAACCATTCGTTCCTACACCACCACCGCGACTCATAATTTCCATTACCTTCTTACGGTGATCAGAGATACCCTCACGGGAATCTTGAATGAAAGGCATAACATAACAGTTAAAGTACGTAACATCTGTATCCGCACCTGCACCATATAGAACACGGCCTGCAGGGATAAAGTGTTGGTTGGCGAGTTCTCCATAAAACTTTTTAAACCATTCTTCTTTTAGCTCTTCTGTTTGCTCAACAGTTGATAAGCCACTAGCATTTCGCAACGCAATTTGCTCGTAGAAGATTTCAAGTGGTTTTTCAATTACGTCTAAAGAACGTACAATGATTCCGGACTTTGCTTCCTCCTCGTTGTCTAGTACGGAAACGAATTCCTCGTCTACTTTAACACTTGCCGTTTTTCGTTCCCAATCAATAGATTGGATGATGCCTAAACCTCTTGCCGGAAATTTAGGGTCTTCTTTTATAGTTAATACGACAAAATCGCCGTCAACTAAAGTGAGCTTTTGGGTATCTTTAAATGCATAACGGTCCAGCATTACAAGACGTGAGACCCCTTTATGGGTGATTTGCATTTCAGGGGTAATTGGGTGTACTTGTGGAAACATTTGAATATCCTTATTTAAGCGATCAATGTTTATCGATCCCACAATTTCCTTAACTAATGACATGTGTTTCTCTCCTCTTCCTCTAAAAAATTTATCATAAGAAGCCGAATCATGGTGGCTAACATTTATGTAATTATGTTTTAATAGATTTATAAATAACTTACCACAAACAATAATAGAAATTCAATATATAGTATTTCTTTTTTTCACACGCACTATATATTGAGTTTTTGAACGAGTCTATACAAAAATGTCAACTGAATAATTTTATGAAATGATAAGGATATGCAAGAATTTTGTAGCATAAGTGCGTATAACCTGTATAACATACTTTTTCGTTATTTGCTATTTTAGAAAAGCCATTCACCGGTTACGATGATAGTTGTACCCAGTTCCCTAAGTTTATAAAAATAACGAAAATAAATTTGAAAAGAAAAAAGCTTTGAAACTTAAGGGTAACACTCATATAATAGTTATGAGAGATTTGCTTGAGATGAAAGGGGATCAAAAATGATCGTATTAATCACATTACTTGTCGCAATTATTGCTTATGGTACTTTTAAATATTTCAGGCAGAAACGCTTCTTAACAACCTTAACGGAAGAAGAGTTTATTAAAGGTTATCGAAAAGCACAACTTATAGATGTTCGAGAGCCAAAAGAATATGAAGCTGGCCATATATTAGGTGCTCGTAACATCCCACTATCACAAATGAAACATCGTCTAATTGAGATTCGCAACGACAAGCCGGTATATTTATATTGTGCTAGTGGCGCAAGGTCGGCACGTGCTGCCCATTTATTAAAGCGTAAAGGGTACGAAGATTTAAACCATCTAAAAGGTGGATTTAAAAAGTGGACAGGGAAAATTAAACGGGGATAATCAAATGGCTTGGTTCTTAAGAACCAAGCCATTATTTATTCTTCAATTTCAACATAAAAATCATAAGGGTCTTGATATGCCACATCAGTTACCAGTTCATTAAACTGTTGAATCGATATATTCGGATTTTCCTGCTTTGTTTCCTCAGAGTACATCGATTGTTTCATAGAGGCAAGGTCTGACTTTAACAAGGTTAAGTAATACATTTCCTTCTCACTCAACCTAGTATCCTCTGCAAAGGCCGTAATAATAAAAGGTCCTTCATTATTGACCGTCATACGTATACCGGTTGTTACGAATGCCATTTCCGAAAAATAGCTTGTGTAACGTATATCCTGGTCTACAAATAAATGCCCTGCTTTATAAACTTGGTCAATACGATCTAACCTTTCCTTTAAACGGTACATTCTCTCCTTTAATTCATCACCACTTGGGTTCGCCTCCATCAGCTTCTCTATATGAAAAACAACAGATTCCAAATGATGGTAAAAATGATTCAAAAAACGTTCATATTGTACCTGATTTTCCTTATGTTCTTTATAAAGAAGGTAGCCTGCTATCACTATGGCAATAACTAAAAGGATTAACAATTTGTTTTTCCAACTTATAGTATTCATTTTCATCTCCTATCATTACATAGCGAAAAAGCGAAAAAGAAAAGTCCCATAAGGGGGACCTTTCTCTAACTTTCCTTCGTATATCTTAAAATAGGTTTTCTTGCTGCTGTTGTTTCATCAAGGCGGCTTACTACTGTTGTATGTGGTGCTTCTTGAACCGTCTCTGGCGTCTCTTCTGCTTCTTTCGCTATTTTCAACATAATATCAATAAATTCATCTAATGTTTCTTTTGACTCCGTTTCTGTCGGTTCTACCATTAACGCTTCCTCTACATTAAGTGGGAAATAAATCGTTGGCGGGTGATAGCCAAAGTCCAACAATCGTTTCGCAATATCTAATGTACGTACACCTAATTTCTTTTGACGTCTACCTGATAAGACAAATTCATGCTTACAATGTTGCGTAAATGGTAAATCGAATTCATTTTCCAATCGACGCATCATGTAGTTTGCATTTAATACTGCGTACTCACTGACTTGACGTAACCCTTCAGGACCCATCGTACGGATATACGTATACGCACGCACATTAATGCCAAAGTTCCCGTAATAAGGCTTTACACGTCCGATAGATTGAGGACGATCGTAATCAAAGACATATTTATCTTCTTGTTTCGTTAACACTGGCTTAGGTAAATATGGTACTAATTCTTTTGATACTCCTACCGGTCCTGATCCTGGTCCACCACCACCGTGTGGTCCTGTAAATGTTTTGTGTAAGTTTAGGTGGACAACATCAAAGCCCATATCTCCTGGTCGAGCGTATCCTAAAATGGCATTTAAGTTTGCACCATCGTAATATAACTTTCCACCTGCCTCATGAACGATGGAAGCCATCTCCAATATGTGTTCTTCGAATAGGCCGAGTGTATTCGGGTTTGTTAACATGAGAGCAGCTGTGTCCTCTCCAACTACATCACGGAGGTCATCTAAATCCACTAATCCACGCTCATCAGACTTCACCGTTATAGCATCAAATCCTGCTACTGTTGCAGATGCAGGGTTTGTTCCGTGTGCTGAATCTGGAACAATTACCTTCGTACGTTGATAGTCACCATTCGCTTCATGAAAAGCACGGATCATCATTAAACCGGTCCATTCCCCGTGGGCACCTGCTGCTGGTTGTAACGTCACTTGACCCATACCGGTAATTTCTTCTAATGACGTTTGGAGATCGTACATTAATTCTAGGGCGCCTTGCACTGTATGTTCATCCTGCAATGGATGAACGAAACTAAATCCTTCAAAACGAGCAACATCTTCGTTAATTTTTGGGTTATACTTCATCGTACAAGAACCGAGAGGATAAAATCCGGAATCCACACCGTGATTTCGCCTAGATAAAGCCGTATAGTGACGAATTAATTGCAATTCACTTACCTCTGGTAATTCAGGTTCATGCTGACGAATGTACTGTGACTTGAATTCATTATTTAAATCTGTCTCCGGAACATCTAAAGTTGGTAAGCTATAGCCTACCCGCCCTTCTTGACTGAGTTCAAACACCAACGGAAAGTCCTTTTCATTAGCCATTCATATCACCCAATTCTTTCACAAATTGATCAATCTCTGCTTTCGAACGTAGTTCCGTAACAGCGATTAACATACAATGTTCGAGACCCTCATCCACTTTTCCTAAATCATATCCACCAATGATACCTTTGTTAAGCAACTGCGCATTTACCGTTGACACACTTTGGTTACAATCAATCACAAATTCGTTAAAGAATGCCCCCCCAAATTTCACAGAAAATCCCGCTTCTTCTAGTGAAGTTTTCATGTATCGAGCCTTTTGCATGTTCATATAAGCCATTTCCTTAATGCCTTTTTTCCCTAATGCACTCATCGCTACAGATGAAGCTAAAGCATTTAAAGCCTGGTTGGAACAAATATTTGAAGTAGCTTTATCGCGACGGATATGTTGTTCCCGTGCTTGAAGGGTTAACACGAATCCCCTTCTGCCCTCTTCATCTTTCGTTTGACCTACTAAACGCCCAGGTACTTTACGCATTAGCTTTTTTGTAGTTGCAAAATAACCACAATGTGGACCACCGAACTGCCCTGGAATTCCAAACACTTGTGCATCTCCAACGACGATGTCAGCGCCAAACTCACCTGGTGGTGTTAAAAAACCTAAAGCTAATGGATTGCTTGATACGACAAACATTGTTTTCTTTTTATCTTCAAGCAACTGTTGCACTTCATCTAACGGCTCCACTTGACCAAAGAAGTTCGGGTATTGAATAACGACAGCTGCCGTATTATCATCTAATTCGTTTTTTAAGGCATCTAAATCTGTTACGCCATCCTTGTGATCAATTTCTACGATGTCTAAACCTGGTCCCTTTGCATAAGTTTTTATCACTTCTAGGGATTCTGGATGAACTGTTTTGGACACAATGATTTTCTGTTTTCTCGTTTGTCCTGCACTTAACGTAACCGCTTCGGCTAAAGCAGTTCCACCATCGTACATTGAGGAATTGGCTACTTCCATGCCTGTAACTTCACAAATCATTGTTTGGAATTCGAAAATCGCTTGCAATTCCCCTTGTGAGATTTCTGGTTGATAAGGAGTATATGCAGTGTAAAATTCAGATCGAGAAATGACATGATCCACAATGGACGGAATGTAATGGTCATATACACCTGCTCCTAAAAATGAAACGTGGGATTTCGTATGAACATTTCGGTCTGACATTTCTTTCAACTCTTGTTTTAATTGAGGTTCACTCGTTGCTTCTTTAATGTTTAGTTTCCCTTTAAATCGGACTTTCTCAGGAATGTCGGCAAACAATTCATCTGTTGATTGTATGCCAATGGTTTTCATCATTTCATTTTTATCTTGATCTGTCATCGGCAAATAACGATACGTCATTCTTTCCATCCCCTTCCCCTTATTTACGTTTATAAAATGGTGTCGGTACAACTTTAGCCTTGAGGCGACGTTTTCGGACTTGCACTTCCACCACTTCTTCTAAATCCGTGTATTTACTGTCGATATACGCAAGGCCTAAGTTTTTCCCTAACGTTGGTGACTGTGTACCAGATGTTATGACACCGATTTTTTCATCTCCCTTAAACACTTCGTAACCATGACGGGGAATCCCTTTATCGGTCATTTCAACACCGACAATTTTCCGGGCAGGTCCATCCTCTTTTTGCTTCGCCAACACTTCTTTCCCAAAGAAGTCCCCTTCCTTGTTCACTTTTACAGCAAATGACAGGCCTGCTTCAATTGGTGTTATATCCTTCGTTAGCTCTTGGCCATATAATGGCAGTGTAGCCTCAAAGCGCAGTGTGTCCCGGGCACCAAGCCCTACTGGCATAAGGCCGTCTGTTGTCCCCACTTCAAGGAGTTTCTCCCACAACCTTGGACCGTCACGGTGATCTACATAAATTTCAAACCCGTCTTCACCTGTATAACCTGTTCTTGAGACGAGGGCTCCTTCCTCAAGGCCTTGGATTTGAACACCATCTTCAAAGCGGAAAAACTTAATCGAAGATAGATCAGTATTCGTTAGCTTTTGCAAAATCCCTTCGGCATTCGGACCTTGTATCGCGATTTGAGCGACATCGCTAGAGATGTTGTCAACATGAACATCCCCTTCCACATGTTCCTTTAACCAAGAAAAATCCTTTTCAATATTTGCCGCGTTAACGACTAACAAAAAGTTTTCGTCCCCTTTTTTATAAACGAGCAAATCATCAACTGTACCACCGTCTTCGTAACACATAATCGTGTACTGGGCTCTGTTTACTGTTAATTTCGATACATCATTTGATAACATCTTTTGTAGAAACTTTTCACTGTCAGGTCCTGTTACGAGAATTTCCCCCATGTGTGAAACGTCAAATAATCCTGCAGCGTTTCGGGTTGCCGCGTGTTCCTTCTTAATTCCTTCAAATTGCACGGGCATTTCCCAACCACCGAAATCAACTATCTTTCCTCCATATTTTTCATACAGAGGAAATAACGACGTACGCTTTAAGCTAGACACATTGATCCCTCCAACTCCCATTTTTTTCCTACAACAAAAAGAGAGAGTTCTCCCTTTCGAAAGACCTCTCTCTGTCCGTGTACCAGAAAGTTTCACAGCCATACAAGCTGCTTGCTTCTTGGGTGGTTCATCATATGAACACTCTCCAGAGTCGCGTCCTGTAAGAGTCTTTTTGCCTGAGAGATTCACACTTTACTGTGTTTGCTCCTTCGGCGCTACTTAAAAGTAGTCTCTCCTCTTACAATCATTCGCACTTATGAAATATGTAATTTTGGGTAGACTAATGTAACCAAGTATGTATACACAAAATTCACTTATATTATACCATATGGAAAATTTTCTGTGGTAATGAAAATATGTGTGGTGGGGAGTTAAACGATGGAAATTCAATACAATAACGATGAACAATTTGCAATGAAATTAGAAAAAAACATTCAGCAAAATGATGGATTATGCTCCTTTCGTATGTTTAAGATGGCCTATGAAACTGCAAAACATTTAGCCGTACCTCAATTTACCGGGTTAACAGCACCAAAGCATTTGCCTCAAGTGGAATTTCTTTCACATCAATTAGATGCTGCAAAACAAGTGATTGAACAAATGAATGGCCGTGCTATTTTGGCAGATGAAGTGGGATTAGGAAAAACAATTGAGGCTGGCCTTATTTTAAAGGAGCTTATGATTCGTGGTTTAGCGAAGAAAGTTTTAATTCTTGTTCCGGCATCCCTCGTAAACCAATGGGTAAAGGAATTACATGAAAAATTTTATATCCCGGCTATTGGTCAGAAGAAGGCTTATATGTGGGAACAATATGATGTTGTCGTTTCTTCTATCGATACAGCGAAACGTCAACCACACTACGATATTGTGACAAATATTCATTATGATATGGTCATTATCGATGAAGCTCACAAACTCAAAAACCATAAAACAAAAAACTATCAATTTGTACAAAACTTAAAAAAAACATACTGTTTACTCTTAACTGCAACACCTGTGCAAAACCAGCTATCCGATATCTTTAATTTAGTTACCATTTTAAAACCTGGTTATTTAGGAAGTTATGAGGAGTTTAGTAAAACATATGGCAATAAACGAACAGCTTTAAAGCAGGATGATAAGTTAAAGCAATTAATCCAAAACGTAATGGTTCGCAATAGGCGTGAAGATACAGGTATTCATTGGACGGAACGAAAAATTAATACGGAATGGGTATCATTTAGTGAAGAGGAACGTGAGGTGTATGACGAACTCCACACCTTACCAATCGCGAAAGAACCATTTACTTCCCTTACACTGAGACGCGAGTTTTGTTCCAGCCGAGAAGCTTGTTATTTATCATTAAAAAAAATGGTCGAAGAAAAATATCCGAATAGTACAGAAGGTAAAGAATTAATAGCAAAAATTGAAACGTTACCACATCATTCGAAAGCCCAAAAAGTTGTGGACTTAATCGGAAAATCAAACGAAAAGTTTATTATTTTCACAGAATACCGGGCTACTCAATATTACTTACAATGGTATTTACAACAGCATGGCATCTCTTCTGTTCCATTTCGAGGTGGATTTAAGCGTAGTAAGAAGGAATGGATGACACAGTTATTCCGTAATCATGCTCAAGTGTTAGTAGCAACCGAAGCAGGTGGTGAAGGGATTAATCTGCAATTTTGTAATAATATGATTCATTACGATTTGCCGTGGAATCCGATGCGATTAGAGCAAAGAATCGGAAGAATCCATCGCTTTGGACAAAAAGAGGATGTTAACATTTACTATTTAGCCATGAAAGATTCAATTGATGAGCATTTAATTAATATGCTCTATGAAAAGATTGACCTGTTCGAACGGGTCATTGGAAATTTAGAGGGCATTTTACAGCAATTAAACATTAAGAATTTAGATAAAGAAATTGAATCCATATTTGCTGAGTCCCATTCTGCAGGGGAAGCAAAAATAAAATTAGAAAATTTAACAGCAGCGTTCGAGGATGAAGAACAGGCAAATTAAGGAGGTTGCGGTGTATGGAGCAACAAGCTATTCATCAATTTCTACACAATTACTTTCAGTTAAACCAATGTAACATTTTGGAAAACGGAAATGGAAAACTTAAAGTCGAATTAACTGAACAAATTGACCGCCTCCTTATGAACCGTCCTTTTTACTGGGAATATATTAAGAAAACCGGTCAGATCGGAACACCTGCAACGTTAACTTTCATATCGAATCCAGAGAGACGGGATGAGGAAGGGGAGTGGATTCATTTTGGCTCACCTCGCCTTCACCAAATTTTTCGTTCATTGCTTTCATTAGGACAGTTTACATTGCTATATGAAGACACATCAGGTGATTCAACCCAAAAGCCTCTTATTCCATGGTTAGTAACGAACGTTAAAATTGGATATAAAGGTTTACAAAAAAAAGATGAAACGATGTCTATAGGTCTGCACTTGTTAAATGGGATGATGGTATTTGATTTTATGGAAAGGGTTGAACATATGTCATTTCAGACCCTTATTCCTGATTATCGTTATACAATTACACCTCTCATTCGTATTTTTAGTGGTTATAAACGTATTGAAAATATGTTGCTACAGCATATCGAAAAACAAGATGACAGTTGGGCGAAACAATCTTATGAGCATTTTTTAGCAGAAAAGGAAATATTAGATCACTTTTATCACACGTATTTAGAGAAAGGAGACGAGACAGAGAGAGAACAAATACAAGAACGATACGAAAGTGAGTTAAACCAGTTACAAAAGAGACTTCTACCCGAAGTGACCATCGATGTAATTAACGGCGGACTGTTCTACGTAACAGAACAAACTGTCCAAAGTTTTATGCAATAAAAAAAGAAGGGTTAAGATCCCTTCTTTTTGCTTTGTACATACATTTTAATTGCGTCTGGGAGCAATCCAAAATATCGTGAGGATTTATTTTGGCGTTGTAACTTTTTCATTTGCTTTCTTTGCTTCTTTTCATCCCTTGGCAAGTGTGCATACTTCACTATTTCCTCTGTCATGTACTTTACAATATCATTTCCAGATGCCATAGGCTTCACCTCGAAATCTTTTGTACATAGTGTGTCCACCATCGCTCTTTTACATACTTGTTAAAATTGTTTCTACAATTTCATCTGTAGATTTCCCATCCGTATCCACTACGATATCTGCTACTTCCAGATATAACGGTTGCCGTTGTTCGTACAATCTACGTTTTGAATCGACATCCTTTGACCATAACGGGCGAGTTGTATCCGTCTCCAGGCGCTTTTCGATTTCATGAAACGACGTTCGTAAAAAGATAGTCGTAAAGTACTCCTTTAATTGTTCACGGTTTGCACTTCTTTCGATGATCCCTCCACCTGTGGAAATCACACAGTTATCCCTCGAGACCTTTTTTAATGTCTCCTCCTCATAATGACGAAATGTTTGTTCACCGTATGTAGAAAAAATTTGTGGAATTGACAGCTTATAAGTTTGTTCAATCAGTTCATCTGTATCAATAAAAGGTGCATTTAATCGTTCGGCTAATTCCGTGCCAATCGTTGTTTTCCCACTCCCCATAAAACCGGTTAAACAAATTGCTTTCATAAAAATTTACCCCCATTTTTTTCGTGGTTTTAGCAGGAATTTCTCATCAAGGATAGAATATTTTTATTGCATTTGAAGGAGGTGATAATAATACATTGGCAAATGTAGAACAAGTTGCCTACTCCCTCATAAAAGAGGCCATTTCCAAATCGACTTCAGATATCCACTTTATCCCCGAAAACGAATTCGTGCGTGTATACTTCCGAATCCATGGTAACAGAACTCCAAATGACTCACTTTCAATTAACTTATATAACCCTTTACTTACTTTCTTTAAGTTTACATCAGGAATGGATATTGGGGAAACGAAAATTCCTCAACACGGAACTTACTCTTTAACCGTTCATGCAAGGCGTTATCATTTACGCCTGTCTACACTCCCTGTATCATCCGGAGAAAGTTTAGCGATTCGTATCCATGAAGAAGATAAAATCCCTTCGATTGATAAGTTATTTTTATTTTCTAATCAGGCAAAAACCATTAAACAATGGGCTAATGAACGGTATGGGTTAGTGCTGATTACGGGACCAACTGGTGTGGGAAAATCTACAACAATGTACTCTTTTTTATCCTATGCCACAAAGCAGTGCAAGCAAATTGTTTCCATCGAAGACCCTGTGGAACAAAAGATTAACGGACTCATCCAAATAGACGTAAATGACAAGTTGGGCCTACAATTTGCAGATATTTTTAAATCTGTCTTACGTCATGATCCTGATATCATTATGATTGGTGAAATACGGGATGTCCAAACCGCGAAGTTAGCCGTCCGGGCGGCTTATAGTGGGCACCTTATCATTTCCACACTTCATGCTAAAGATGGCTTTGGTACAATACAACGACTTAAAGAGATGGGGATTAAAGAAGAGGACCTCATGCAAACATTGTTAGGAGTAGTGTCACAGCAATTGATTTTAACGAATAATCAACATATAAAGAGGGTAGCGATTGCTGAAATATTACAAAATGAAATACTTCAAAAGGCGATTCACGGAGTTCCTCTCACTAGCGATTCTCATTTTCAAAGTTTTGATTTCTTAAGGAGGAAGGCATGTGCTCTTGGATATATTCGGCAAAAAGACCTGTAAATGTTCACACCACGGTAAAATACCATTACATGTACAAGCAAGTTATTTAGATCGCCTAGGTATGTTACTGAAAAAGGGATATACAATTACGGATGCCTTAAACATTATTCGTTTAGATCCAACATATGCCAATATCGCGACTGCTACAAAAAGCTATTTAACAAAAGGGAGGATGCTAAGCGAAACATTTCAACAATTACACTTTTCCAATTTTGCCATTTCCTTTATAGCGATCTCAATCCATAGTAGGGATTTAGGCACCCATCTACAAAACTGTAGTAAATATTTACAACAACATATCGAATTTTATAGACAGTTTAAAAAGGTGATGACCTATCCCACTATATTATTGCTTTTCACCTCGATTATTCTTCTTTTTGTCAACATACATCTACTCCCTACCTTCCATACCGTATACGCTGATTTAAGTATAGCTCCAGTGGAAACATCCAACTATTTTTCTTTGATGACAACTATATTGATTTTTCTTTTATATCCCCTCCTCCTTGCCATTCCACTCGTTGTTTTCTTTTATAGATACATCGTTCCAAATATTCATAACACTTCCATACAATTCCGACTTTATGTTCTTCCGATATGTAAACCGTTAAAACAACTTGAAGCCACTTACTTTTTCAGCTATCACATTAGTTGTTTATTACGCAGCGGTTGTACCATTAAAGAATCATTAGAAATTATTGCCTCGCAACAGGAACTCCCAATTGTACAACAGTATGCGGAACAATTTGTCCAATCATTTCGGGAAGGCACAAGTCTAATAGAAGTTATGAATAGATGCTCTCTGCTAAAGCGTGAATTCCCCATCATCTTTCAACAAAGTTTAGAAAGCGGCACGATTAGCCGTGATCTAGAGGACTATGCCCATATCCTATTAGAATCTTTCCAAGATAAAATGAAAAAGTTCGTAACCATTCTGCAACCGACTGTTTATTTATTGTTCGCTTTCCTTATCATTTTCATTTACAGTTCGATCGTTTTTCCTCTTTTCCAACTTATAGAGCAAATTTAATTTAGAAAGGTGATGTTCATGACTAACGAAAAAGGGTACACGTTATTAGAAATGTTAATTGTTCTTCTCATTATTTCTGTTTTGCTTATGATTTCTGTTCCGAATTTAACAAATAGTAACTCGGTGATAAACGATAAGGGGTGTGAGGCATTTGTTGAACTTGTAGAAACACAGGCAAATTTGTATCGATTGGACTATGGATTTTATCCTGAAGATCTAAAAACGTTAATGGATAGCGGATATATTAAACAAACGACATGCCCTGACGGAACCGCTGTGGAACTCCAACCTGACGGAAGTGTATCAGTTGCTGAAGCTTCGTAACAAAGGATATACCGCACTAGAAGTCCTCCTCGTACTTTCTACTGTCTTGGTCCTCATTAGCATTACCATTCCATTGACCAACACAACAAAGGAGAAACAAGATATTGAGCATTTTTTTCGGGTGTTTGAAATGGATATTTTATATATGCAAGCAGTGGCGGTTTCCAAAGGGCCTCAGTTAGCATTATTTCTTTACCCCGATGAACATAAATACGAAATACGTAAAGGTCCATTTTTTGAACCATATGTAACAAGAGAGTATAGCCATGCCATTGACATATCCATAGGTACATTTCAAAACCCTTTCTCCTTTAAAAGAAGTGGAGTCCCAAACAAACCTGGTTCGTTTTATGTAAATATAGACAATAAACGCTATCGAGTTACGTTTCCTTTTGGGAAAGGAAGATTTTATGTTTCGCAAACAAAATAACGGTTTTATGTTAATGGACACGATTATTTCCGTTACTCTTTTATTTACATGTATTCTTTTTTTAGTGCCTGGCATTGTACAAATTCGAATTGAGCAGGAAAGATGGGTAATAAAAAACGAAATGTTAACTTATCTCAATCAACAACTTAAAGTTAAAGAACCGATGGAAGGAAAGGTTAAAGTTCGTAATAAAGCCGCACATATCTACATTCAAGAAAACGGGAATACATTACATGGTTGTATTACTTGGACGACGATAAAGGATGAAGAAGATTCAATATGCTTAATTGGAGCGGGTGATTATGGCACGGCACGATAATGGTTATACGTTCATCTCCATATTATGTTCCCTCGGAAGTTTCATCGTCATCATCCCTTTTTTCTTCCCACTAATTAAAGCTATAGTAGCAGCAACGTCCCTACACGACTTTGAAATGCTTAGCGTTGAACAATTTTATCATTTTTTCCAGGAAGAACTTTATGTGTCAGAAGAACACCAATTACGAGGGGAACATACGATTGACTTGTATCAACAAGGCAAGACGATAACAATTGATCTATATCAAGATATGATACGAAGAAGAGTAAATGATACCGGACACGAAATTATGCTTTTTCATGTTGATTCGTTTTCACTGATAAAAGAAAACGAATCAACCTTAATCTTTCATATCAAAACAAAAAGAGGAAACAAGTATGAAAAAAGGTTATCAGTTCCTTAAACAATTATCGGCTAATGAAAATGGGTATATGTTTCCGTTTATTTACATGCTTTGTTGCCTTTTCATTTACATGACAGTAACAGGAGCTGCATACAATGAGAAACTAGCGAAAGTTACCAACATTAATGTAGAACAATATAAAATTGAGCATATGTTTGAGAGAAGCTACATGCAATTCCGTCAACGAATTGCAAATAGTAACGCTGATGGAGGTGATGAAATAATCTATAGCTTTGAGGATGGTGAAGCATATATTCAATATGAAACGGTATCTGACCAAACGATAAAGGCCCGCTTTGATATTTTCACACACGATGGAAGCGTAAAAGTTTTTACTGTTTACATAGAAAAATAACACTCACAGTATAATTTTCTTGAAATTTGTTATAATATAAAATGTACTTTGGGCCATAGCCAAGCGGTAAGGCAACGGGTTTTGGTCTCGTGATGCGCTGGTTCGAATCCAGCTGGCCCAGTACTTCACATGATAAAACGGTAAAATAGCTCTTCCATATTTTTATAAAATGCTCATTTACAATATAAAAAAGGTAGTTTATAATAACGATGATGATTTAGCTGCAGAAGGAGGGGTTATACATGGATCGCATGTTTCGTGTCCTTTCGTTTTGGACTGGTATTTTCTCCGTAATGTTTTACGTTGGAGATATGGTAACAACATCTATTTTATTTTTGGCACAAACGGCATTCTTTTTAACATTGAGTTATTTAAATCTTTCAGAAAGATTGTATATGTACATATTTGGCGCGTATTTAACAGTCTTTTTCGTAGGCTTCACGTATTACACAACTTTCCTTTTAGAACCAGGATTCGGACATTAAAAAAAATCCAAGCCGATTTATCGGACTTGGATTTTTTATTTTACCCTATTTCCCCTTTTGCTTGTATACAAACGTCAAAAGCACTTCCCAAATCACCTAAAATAAAACTTCGTATAGCACGGTTCTTACTCGCTTTAGCGGAAAACACTTGACTTTGATGGCTTTCTAAACGCTCCATAATACCATAGTGAATCAAAAATTCACTCTGTTTCATCAACCGATGAAATTCGATATCATATTTCCGTCCTTCTTCAATCCAAACATCCCAATGGACGTGGTGGGTAATATCCATTTCCCCTACATTTTCTAAAACATTAGACTTTAATTGATGGTTGGAATATCCCCGTAAACTTCCTTGTTTTCTTGCAGGGTGCATCCATTCATCCCGATTGTATCCGTAATCAATAGTTAAAATAAATCCTCTGCGTAATGCTTTGGCTATATTTGCTGTAATCGACGATATGTACAACGGGACTTCACATCTGTATCCATTTTTTATAGTTATCTTGCGCTCCTCCATCCACTGCCTCAAAAACGTTGGACATAGTCTCTTTGTTTCTGTAAGTTGTCCATGTTGTTCCGTTACACAAATTTCATACAATGTATCTTCTAACATTTCCACAATTCGAACCGGTTGTGCGTCTAAAAATTCATTCGAAAAAATAAATCCACAAAAAGCAGGATAAGCACTGGAAAATTCCTCTAAAGATGCAAATGAATCCTTTATTATATTGTTTTCGATTCTGTTCCACTTTTCCCTTGTGGACGGATTTTCTTCAATAATGGAATAACGGAGAACATCACCATCAAGAACATTTGCTAATTGTTGACAAACTTGACTTGCAAACCGACCAGAACCGCCTCCTAATTCACAAATGTGTAATGGGATATTTGCTAATTTCGCTGTTTCGATGAAATATTGCCCCATCACTTCAGCAAACACATCATGTACGTAACTTGAAGTATAAAAGTCTCCATCTTTACCAAAAGCGTTTTTGTTTATGTAATACCCCGATTCGTCATTGTAAAGTGCTTCACGAATGAAGAGATCATATGGAATCATCTTATCTTCCGATTGTTGAATAAGCGTTTGAATTGTTTGATTCACTTCCTCCATCTCCATTACAAAAAGGGATTTGTCTCTTTTTCTTGTTCTATCGTTGTTTCAGGTCCATGACCAGGAAGTACCTTTGTTTTTGCTGGTAATGACAATAGCTGTGTCGTAATGCTGTCTATTAATTGCTCATAATCTCCACCAGGTAAGTCTGTTCTTCCAATACTCCCATGAAACAATGTATCTCCTGAAACGACAATTCCCTCTTCATCAAAGCAAAAGGATAAGCTTCCAGGTGAATGTCCCGGTGTAGACACAACACGGATTGCAAATGGTCCAATTGTGTGTGGTCCCTCTTCGATAAAATGATCCGCTTCTTTCACTACAACTGGAGGTAGTGAAAAAAATTGAGATCCGTTTAATTGAGGGTCACCAAGCCATTCTGACTCAACCTTACTCACATACATAGGGATATGAAACGTATCCCGAACGACATCGACTGCTCCAATATGATCAAAATGAGCATGTGTTAATAAAATAGCCAGCGGTTTAAGTTCCTCTTGTTTTATATATGAAACAATTTTTTCCTCATCTCCCCCAGGGTCAACAATCAGTGCTTCCTTACCCTTTTGTAACACATAGCAATTTGTTTCAACTAACCCTAATGGCATTCTTTTCCATTCCATATCATCACACTCCTTATTACATATTTTCATAAAAAAACTCGACAAACACAAGAAAGTTTTATAAAATGTATGAGGAACTATTCCTTTATACATATTAATGATAGTATTGATTTTTTCCGTTTCACTCTTCCAGAGGCTAAGGGGGTCATGTGACAATGGTATTAGCAATCATGTTGCTAGTCGCGACAATTTTGTGCGTATTTGCTGTACTGAGAGAAAGTAAAAACCGTAATATGTTTGCGGTTGGTTTCGCTGGTATATCCGCACTTATTTTCGGCTGGTTTTCCATTATGACAATAATCTCAGAACTGTTTTAACAAATGAAAAAAGACTTTGCTAATAGTTCAGGTAATGCTTTACCTGAACTATTTTTAATGCAAAGAAGAATGACCTTCCTCTCTATTACGGTCCCTCTTCAATAGGCCTATTACGTGTCCCGATTCAACAACAACGAGATTTTCTAGATCATCACCAATAAGGCAGCGTTGGCCATCTGATGAACAATCCAACCGTGAGGCATGCTCCACAGTCGTAATTAACTGTTCCTTACCCGTATCCTTATGAAAGGCAATAAACTGATAGCCATCCTTATACTTTAACAATGAACTATGTTGTTTCGGTTTATACGTAAATAATACTTGCCTTGTTTCATTCCATTCAAACGGAGGTGTCCACACATAACCTGCATGGGTTTCTAAGCTGGGCATTGTGAGAACCGATTCTTCTCTATGTTCTTGTTTGTTGTAAAATTTTAATTGGATTTGGTCACGCTGCTGTTTGCCCGTTATGGAAAGGAATTGCTCTTTCGTTGTCTTAAACATATAGACATGATCCATGAAGTACTCTTTTTCCCCACTACGAATATCATAAAGATGTGTAGATGCTGACAAGGTAGGTTCATCTGTCCAGTCAAAATAAACAACTTGTGTCGGACCATACCATAATACTAATGGGTCGACCGGCAGTTGAGTAAATTGGCCCTTCTCCTCATGAATATCTAAAAGATAAACAGAAGGTTTTTCCTTTTGGGAATAAAATGAAAGAAGAAGTTGCTCCTCTATATAGGGATTCCAATCCATTTCTACATAATCTGCTTCGTAATCGATTTGCTCCAACACAGCCCCAGTGTCACTTAAAATCGTATAATACCGATTAGACCCTTCTTGTAATTCGAGTGCAAAGTACCTCTTATGATGACTAGCTTTCAATTGCAAAACCTCATATGAGGTTTCAAAGAAAACAGACTGATTGCCATTGTAAATATTAAATTTCATAATTTGATATATATCATTATTATTACGCACATAAAAAATATGATCGTTATCAAACCACGTTAAGATCGAAACAAATCCATCTTCATCAATCGGTGCTAGGTTATCACGGTGTAAAAGTCCTAAAGACTTCTTACTAATCAGTGAAATATTATTTACGGCATGGTTCCCCTTTCCTTCATACTGATTGATACAAGCTGTTGTTATAAATAGAAAGGACACGATGGGTAGAAAGACGATTACAAAACGATTTATCACCATTATGAACACCTCAAGCAACAAGTTTTTAATAATAAAGTACCCGCATCACTAACTTCGTTAGGATACGGGAACTTATTGGTGTTTCACTATTCATCGTTGTTTGTTTCTTCATTGTCTGAAAAGTTATAGAATCGGAATAAGTCACCATAAATGATACGGTCCGAGTACTCTAATTCTAATAACACTTGATCCTTATACTCGTCACAACCTGATGTGTCTTCCAGTATTTCTCCAGTTAACCGGTCATAACAAGTATCATTTGTGAATACATAATTTTCAGTTACAAAATCCCCGTTTCGGAAAGCTACATATGGTTTACGGTCATTTGTAAACAAATCAGTACCAAATGTAATATCATCTTCAGGTTCAATCCCTAGTAAACTTAAGATGGTTGGTTTTAAGTCAACTTGACCAGCAATTTTATCAAATGTTTTTGTTTCTTCATGGTCAGGAATATGAATAATCATTGGTACACGTTGCAGCTGTACATTATCATAAGGTGTAATGTCCTTTTCCAGAAACATTCCCATTGCCCGATTATGATAATCACTAATACCATAATGGTCACCGGCTATAACAATGATTGACTCTTCATATAAACCAGCTTGCTTTAACTGCTCAAAAAATTGTTCAATTGCTTCATCCATGTACCGAACTGTTTGAACATATCCATTTAAAGTTCTAGAATTAGTTTCTAGTTTATCAATGGAAGCATATTTTTGGTCCATCGTAAATGGGTGATGGTTTGTTAACGTAATGAAGTTCGTATAGAACGGTTGCGGTAAATTCTCTAAATATTTAATGGACTGTTCAAAGAATGATTTATCTCCTAACCCCCAATCCCCTACTTTATTCTCTTCAGATACGTGGTAAAAACGTTCTGAGAAGAAATGGTCAAACCCTAAGGCATCATACATTACATCTCGGTTCCAAAAGCTTTTGTTATTTCCGTGGAATACAGCTGATGTGTATCCATGTTCTTTAATAATTTTTGGCATTGCATTGTATTCGTTTTGTGCATGTGTAAAGAATACAGATGCATTTGGCAACGGATATAGTGAATTAGCCGTAATGAATTCTGAGTCAGAAGTCTTTCCTAAATTTGTTTGGTGGTAGAAGTTTTCAAAGTAATAGCTTTCTTCTATTAACTTGTTAAGGAATGGTGTAATTGGTTCACCATTTACTTCTTTATCTAACACAAACGTCTGAAGCGATTCTGCCGTAATGAAGATGACATTTTTCCCTTCAGCAATTCCCGACAAGTCTGATTTTTCATTGCTTGAAGCATTTTCACTTATATAGTGTTCGATTTCTTCAATTTCACTACCATCTGCCATTACACGTTGAACCTTTGTTTTTGAATGAATGACAACATCGTATATGTGATAATTGAATAAGCCAATATTTTTCACTAAATATTCACGATCGAAACTACGTAAGAATAAGTTCGGTCTTTCAATTTCAGCTAGGACAAAGTTTGCCACGAGAATACTTAAAGATAATGCAGAAATAGCCATTTTGCCTTTTTGTTTAAAACTAACAATTGTATTTTCATTTTTCTTCGCTAAATAAAATACTAGAATTATATCTAAAAAGAGAAAAATGTCCCCTGGTTTCACTAAATATGCAGCACTTGCCCCTAAATCACCAAAGTTTTTGAACTGTAGTAATGTAGGCAAAGTAATAAAATCCGTGAAGTTGCGGTAATAGGCTAAATTCACATATAAAATAATGGTTCCAATTAAAGTCGTGTATTTAACGAATTTCTTCTGACGTTCTGGCTTCATCCATACTGCAAAGGTAAATATGATTAACGCTGTTGCAAATGGATTAATGAGCAATATTAATTCCTGAAGCGGGTTTTCAATTGATAAATTAAACACAAACCTGTATAAGATATATGTTTTAAAACCGAATAATAACGCAGCGATTAAAAACAGTGGTTTGTTAATTCGATGTAACATGCTTTTTCCCCCTTAACCTCTAGCAGACCAGTTCTAGTATATAGTCTATTGTTCTTTTATTTTTCTCATTTAATAAGACGTTGATTCCTGCAAAAATGTTTCACATTGTTTTACATTTCTTTTCACTATCTTTACTATTATTAACGTTCACAAAAAATAATACCGTTCAATTTAATGAAATTGTAAGAAATTTGAAATGGTCACTTATCTAACTTCTTTATTTTATACGTTTTTTTTGATTAGTCAAGAGACTTTTTCCGCGTCTTTGTCGTATCAATTCAAGCAATAACATATCTATTCTTACACAGAAAAAACGTGAAATTACGTTCATTTCACGTTTTTAGTCCTTGGTTCCTATTTTTCTGTTTGTTGCTTTACAAGGTACGCTCCACCGATAACTCCTGCATCATTTCCTAATTTTGCAATCGAGAATTCACAAGCTGCAGCAGTTCGTTTTAATGTATAACCTTCAAAGGCATTTTTTACAGAAAGTAATAAAAGTTCACCAGCTTGCGCCATGCCACCGCCAATTACAATTTTTTCCGGATTAGTAGTAATAGCTAAATTCGCTAACACTAACCCTAATTTATCAGCCAAGAGCGAAACGATGTTATTCGCTACAACATCACCACGTTTTGCTTGTTGGAACACATCCTTTGCCGTTACAGTCCCTTTTTTCTCATAAACACTTTTTAGTGAAGTTTGTTCCCTCTTTGCAGCTTCAACCCCTAGTCTGGAAACAGCAGTAGCGGAGGCATAGGTTTCCAAACATCCTTGTCTACCGCAATTGCATCGAGGACCTTCGTTTGGCGTTACAGTAATATGACCGATTTCTCCCCCGGTACCATTTACCCCGTTTATGACATGGCCATTTACGACAACACCACCACCAACTCCAGTTCCTAAGGTTACTGCAATTAAATGCGGAACGTTACCGCCAGCACCAACCCAATTTTCCCCTAAAGCCGCTAAATTTGCGTCATTTAGAACATAGGTAGGAAGTTGGAATAAATCGGCTAATTTTTCTTTTAGGGGAAAGTTTGTCCAACCAATATTGACTGCTTCTACTTCCCCTGATTGTTCATCAATAAACCCCGGTGCACCTACACCTAAGCCCATTAAATTGTTATGCCCCAACGATAACGACTGCATTTTATCTTGAACGGAATCAAAAATGTCCTTTGGAATGTTGATACCGTCATCTGATTTATCGGTTTTAATTTCCCATTTATAAAAGATTTCCCCTGTCTTCGTCACAAAGGCAATTTTTACAGTTGTCCCCCCAATATCGATCCCTAAATAATATGTATCTTCCATAATGCTGTTACCTCCTCATTATCTTGTCTTTTTCGTTATATTGATTTCCTGCCGTATAAGTAAGAGAGCCATCTGGAATTGCTCACTCGTGATAAACCGTTCTTTATACAGTTCCCTAACTTCTTCTTCCATAAGCTCTAAATCAGCTATCCGATCTCCTACATATATTATAGTTCCAAATTGTTTTAACATTTGTTGTATATCATATATTGACTTCATATCATCACCGTCCTTATTATACCAATCCTTTTGGATGATAAACAATAAAAAAAGACCGCTAAACCATTAGCGGTCAGGATCTCGGGGGTTTAAAAACGTAGGACGACGATTTTTTAATGGAATTGGTGAACGAATGAGAATGTCCCGGAACGAACGGAATGAAAATGGAATAAATGGCCATAAATATGGTGTGTGAAATGTTTTGATTTGTGCCAAGTATAAAATCCACAACGTAATGCCTAACACAAAACCGATTAGACCGAACATACTCGTAATGATGAGTAATATCATTCGAACAATGCGGTTAGCTAAACTTGTTTCATAACTTGGCGTTGCAAATGTTCCAATTGCTGCAATTGCAAGATACAAAACGACCTCATTCGAAAATAGACCAACTTCTACTGCAACTTGGCCAATTAAAATGGCCGCTACTAAACCTAAGGCGGTGGCTAGTGATGATGGTGTATGAATGGCGGCCATCCTTAACATGTCTATCCCTATTTCTGCAATCAAAAACTGGACTAACAATGGGATAGCTCCCATATCTTGAGGGCCGATAAATTCCAAACCGGTTGGCAATAGTTCCGGGTTTTGACTTAATAAGTAATACAGTGGTAATACAAACAGTGAAGCAAATACAGCGACAAAACGTACCAAACGTAAGTATGCACCTACAAATGGTTTTTGCCTGTATTCTTCAGCATGCTGCATATGATGCCAAAAAGTCGCTGGTGTAATCATGACACTTGGAGACCCATCAATAATAATAATGACATGCCCCTCGAATAAATGGGCAGCTGCCGTATCAGGGCGTTCCGTATAACGAACTGTTGAGTAAGGGTTCCAATGCCTTCCCCCTAAAAACTCTTCAATCGTTTTTTCGGCCATTGGTAAACCGTCCGTGTCAACTTTACTTAGAGATTTTCGTAAATGATTTACTTTATCCTCATCAACAATATCTTCAATGTAACATAAGCAAATATCTGTCTTGGATCGCCTTCCAATTTGCATATACTCCATTCGTAAAGATCGATCACGTATTCTTCTTCTCGTTAGTGCAGTATTAAATACTAATGTTTCAACATAGCCGTCTCTCGACCCTCGTACAACTTTTTCCGTATCCGGTTCTGCAGGTCCTCGGACCGGATATGTACGGGCATCAATCATAATTACTTGTTGAAGACCTTCCACCACTAATGCTGTTGGACCCGCAAGTACTTGGTCTGCTACTTGATTTAAGTCATCAAGGTACTCAACCTCAACGTACGGAATATAGCGTTTTAATAACTTCTCTAATGGATCAGGTTTCAAATGCTCCGGTTCCAGCTTTGCTAACAATTTCATGATGAAGTGCAATATATCATCTTTCGCAAAGCCATCAATTAAAAACATCGCCATTTTCTTTTCAGCGTATTCCAAATCAAGATGGATGACATCAAAACTTTTGTCTACGCCTAATCGGTCACGTAAATATTTTACGTTGTCATCAAACCGTTTCTTAATAGGTTGTTTGTCGCTAGTTGACGTCATACATATCACCTTACTATTGTTTGATGATATTAGTTTTCGTTATTAATTTCTAATCATACATTTCATAAGTTGAAAATCAAAACATACATATTTAATTAAAGACAAGCAATGGGAAGAAGGGGCTTACATGAAAAGAAAATCGCTGTATATTTCTATTTCCATCGTTATCATACTTTTTTTTACTCTTTTCCTTTTTAGCCAAGAGGAGCAAAATGTCATCAAATATTTTCCCTTAGATGAATCAAGAGATTTTATTGAGCAAAGTACAAACCTACAATTACTTACCGAAGTCGATGAAGATCGTTACAAAGTCATTTGGCGGGTACATTCCAAACTTGATGAACCTGCATATTTAAGACAAGACGTTTCTCTCTTATTTGTTGATGGGAAATTAAAAGGACTGTTAAACAAATGGAAGGAAGAAGAGAACGAATTAGAGCAAGAAGGTATATTTACAGGTGAAGGGAGTAGCCACATTGAAGCAGTTACGTTTCATCATGGCGAAATCCACTATCCAGATGATTTAATTAAGAGTGTTCAAGAAATGACGTATGATCAAATTTATGTAATTGATTCACCTTTATCACCCATTGATTCATTTAAAAGACCGGAAAGTACCTCACAAAAGGAATGGAAAAAAACGTTGGATCACGCTGTAAACCAGCAATTGACATATTACTGGAATCGCTGGATTACCCACTATAATGTAAGTAAGGAAGACTATATACAGATTCCATTAGTTCAATTGCCACAATATGAAGAAAAATCCCTCCCAACTCTTAGCCAAAATCAAACACATCAAGTCATTGGCCAGCTATGGGAAGGATTGTATAAGAACATCGTGACAAACTTTAAAATTGCTAAAGAAAATAATAAACCTTTTCAAACTTATATGCCACTTGTACTCGTGGATAAAAAGGGCTCACACCTTCTTGTTTTATATGAAGAAAATGGGCAAATACAAAAACTAATTCAACGAATCCCGAACTTTTAACAACCGTTCCTGTAGTGATCGAAACTGTTCATCATTATTTAGCTCAACAGCTGTATTTACATGGTGAATAGCTGATTCAATATCATCTAACTTGTGATATACTAACGCTAAATTATAATGAGCTTCCGCAAAAGAGGCATTATACTCAATCGCTTTGAGTAAATCCTCTTTTGCTTTTGTTAATTCCTCTTGTTGAATATATACGTAAGCACGCTTAAAATATAAAATTTGCAGTTGCTCATGGTCCCCTGTATGTTGAATCCCCTCACTATATAATTCTACTGCCTTCCCATAATTGTTCTCCTCAACTTGTCGGTCCCCCATTACAATTGAGACGTTTGGGTCAAAACCGGTAAATGTTTGGTGAATCCCTGAGTAGATGAGTCCGAATACGAGTCCACAATACAGGAAGAGAGCACCAAATTGCATAAGCAATGATTTTCGCTTTGGTAACTGTACAATTGCTGATGCGATAAAACCACCGACTAATCCCCCCATGTGGGCTCCGTTATCAATATTAGGAACCGAGAGGCCTAATATAACGTTTAAACCAATAATAAAAAGTAACTCTTTCCCCATTGTTTGAAAGAATACCTTTTTGTTTGTAACACCGAAAAAGAGGAGAGCACCAAATAATCCAAAAAGTGCCCCAGAAGCACCAGCGGCAACAGATGAGTTGAATGCAAAACTTGCTAATCCACCTACAGTACCTGCTAAAAAATAAATGATTAAAAATTTTGTTTTTCCATACATCCGTTCAACCGTAGTCCCTAGATAAAAAAGGGCAAGCATGTTCATCATTATATGAATAAAGCCAATATGTAAAAACATGGACGAAAAGATTCGCCACCATTCCCCCTCCATAATATATGGATTAAACTTTGCTCCCCATTGAATTAAATTCAACGTATCCGTACTTCCACCCTCAGTACTCGTTTCCACCAGGTAAAAAACAATGACATTAATCGCTAAAATGATGTATGTAAAAAAAGGGGTACTATATTGAAAAAGTGACGCTAATTCCTGCTTTTTTCGTTCTGATTCTTGATGAATCGCCCTTTTCATCACAGTAAGTTGATTGGCCATTTCATCTTCTGTATGATATTGAATCGAAAACGGAGGGACATTTATATTTTGAAGAAAACGTTGTAATTCCTGCTCACGGTTTTCGGACTCTAAGTAAAAAGTTTGGATTGTATACGTTTTTCGATCACGTAATCGATGTGGCCTTTTTAAGCGGCTCCAATCATCGACTGGGGGATATTGAGAAACATATACGTTGTAAATCATCACTTCCTTCCCGATAATTTGTTTGCGATTCCGTCGCACTTGTTCTATCGTTCCCTCAATATCTTTTTTGACATGATTGGCCCAGTCAAACCCTTGCAAACTTAATCGAACTAATTCGGTTTTATTTCCTTTTATTTTTTCAAGCCAAATTTCATTTGATTGGTCATCAAGTTGGAGTATTTCGAAATGCTGTTCAAAAATTAATTTAGATGCGAGATTCCATAAGTAATACTGATCATTTATGTACATCAAACACCCTCCTATATGTAAACATCTTACCATGAACGCTACATGATAGGAACAAAAGAAAACGCTCAGCTTGATGAAGCTGAACGTTGAAACATAAAACTCATCATTTTTCGACGTACACTAGGCAAATTTGCGATTGTAGCAGCCGTTAGTTTTCGGAGTATACCAACGGATATCATATATCGTAAAAGTTTATAACGAATTTTATAGAGAATCGTTGCCCCTGTTATAATTGTTAATATGCTAAATGCCAGCCGCAAAATGGTCACTCCTTCTGTAACTATTTTACGAATATGTTGCCTTCCTTTCCATAAAATATACGCGCTTAAAATAAAAGGCCTGTTTCTGTGATGACGTGATGAACAGGTATATCAAACTGGTCATGAGGTAGCGATCTTTGGATTTGTTTATTCGTCGCAAGGGCAATAGTTTCTCCGGTAAACTTTTGTAAATACCGATCATAATATCCCCCACCATAACCGATACGGTAACCATCATAATCAAATAATAAGCCAGGTACAATTATTAGGTCGATTGACTCTTTAGGTATCAACCTTTCAACTTTATCATTTGGCTCGAACAAATCTAAATATGTATTTTGGAGCTTTGATTGAGGCGTATAATGATAAAACAGCATTTTATGATCCTGGTCTGGATAACACTTAGGAATCGACACTTCTTTTTCGAGTTCCCAAGCCTTATGAATAATCGGTTTCGTTGGAAGCTCGGTTGTCCGTGCGACTGTGATTCCAATCCGATGAGCGTTTTGCCAATATGTAGTTTTGAATAGATGACCGGCGATTATGTTGGCATACATCTGTCGTTCTTTTTCCGAAAATGCTTTTAATAAATGTTTCCCCTCATTGCGAAGTTCCTTCTTGTCCTCCATAAGAGATTCCCCCTCTGTATAATAACGATGTGCATAGCGGAAAATTACGATGGAAAATTTGGTGGTTGTGCATTTCATTGATTTCATCAATTTCGGCTTCACCGTCCATATGTACACGATCAAGGGTTGTATAAGGTTTTTATTCTATGACGAATTGTACGTGTCAAAACATCATGTCATGTGCGCCTATATGATGTGTCATATGGAGAAAACCTCCTTATGATTCGTTAGCATGCTGTATAAGAGGTTTTTTATTCTTACATATAAAAAATGAGTGACAAGAATTGATATACATCAATTCTGTCACTCACTTCGCCTTATTTTGTCTCACGGTGTAGGGTATGTTTATTACAACGTGGGCAATATTTTACTAATTCCATTCTGTCTGGGTTAGTACGCTTATTTTTTGTAGTAATATAGTTACGGTCACCAGTTTCAGTGCATGCTAACGTTACTTGTACACGCATTATATTTCCCTCCATTCTTCCAGCTGTCAAAAAATTTCACAGTTTTGTACATATTAAGACTTATATATAATACCAAAAGTTATAGAACTATTCAAGATACCTATTCTTTATGTTCAAACTTTCCTTAAAAATATATTATATGTTATAAATATATCATGAAATGAGGTGGAACGAATGCTATTTCCGTTTGTCAGTTTAATCATTATTTCGATTGTCTTATATATTTTATCATTTTTTGTTCAAGATCGATTTGGGGAACTTGAAAAACAAATTGAACAACTGTCGATATCAAATTTTCAAGAGTCCTATAAGCTTAAAAAAAGAATTAAGGTTTTGGAAGAAGAACTATTAATGGAAGCAATGCCAGAAAAATTCACCCAAAAGGAAACGATGTCTCAACCTCCCCTATTAAAGGAGGTCCAACGACTCTCCGCCCAGGGATTAACGGTAAAAGAAATCGCCCAAAAAACTGCTCTGCAAGAGCATGATGTAAAAGCCATTATCTATCAAATAGGTGAAAAGTAGTAGGTGAGATAAAGATGAAAAGCACATTACGTTCATACTCCCTCGGTATGATGACAGCAACCCTGTTATTAGGAGGGTACTTTCTTTTCTTTTATGAAAGTACAACGGAGGAGGAAGTTGAAGAACATCATGAAAAACCAATTCGTACTGATGATGCCCTCTCATTATTACGAGAGGATGGGTACATAATCTTTACCCAAGAAGAGCTTGAACAGTTTGAACAAAATATAAAACATAAAGAAGAAAAAAGTGAAGAGTATGACCAACAAGAAAAGCAGTCAGTTACATTAAAGATTGAACGAGGAATGAACACGACTGAAGTAGGTGATGCCCTTGTCGAACTAAATATTATTGATGATAAGGATGCCTTTATTACCTTTATGGAAAAACACGAATATACAAAGTCCATTATTTACGGTGAATACGACATAAAGACAGATGCTACATATGAAGAAATTGCTTCTATTATTACAAATAAATAACTCCCCTTTTTGTATGGAGAGGTGAGAAGGGCTATCTAAAGGAGCAATCAAGACCCTGTTTTTATTTTCCTCATAAAAAAACCAACTTTCGTTGTACGAAAGTTGGTTCCTCTACTTATTTATTTAAATCGTATGTCTCCCCTTTAACTAGGTAAAAGACATTTTCCCCAATGTTCGTTATATGATCAGCGAAACGCTCAATATACCGAGAACTAAATGCCATTTGCATAATGTGCTGAATAACCTCCGGATTCGATTCCGTATGCTGTAACATATCGCGAATCACTTGACTGTGCATTGCATCGATTTCATCGTCCAAATCCGCTAATTTTTTCGCTAATGTAATATCTTCTTGTTCAAAGGCTTGGATAGCTAACGTTACCATATCAATTGCTTTTGCACACATTTTATCTATATTCGGATGAATCGTTAATGAATGGGCTTCACCGAGACGTAATGTTGATTTTGCTATATTAACCGCATGGTCTGCCATTCTTTCTAAATCAGAAGAGATTTTCAACGCAATAATTAACCTTCTTAAATCAGTAGCAAATGGTTGTTCTTTCGTAATGAGTAAGATAGCTTTCTCATTTATAATGAGTTCCTTTTGATCCAACTCTTTATCATCATCAATGATTTTTTGGGCACCCTCTACATCTTTATGGTACAACGTATATACAGCTTCATCTAATCGTTGACGAACATCTTTCGCTAAATCTTTAATCAATTCCTTCAATCCCTCTAAATCGTCCTGAAAGTGTTCACGTACACTCATACATTTTCCACCTCTCTTATTCTTTTAACCGAATCGACCTGTAATATAGTCTTCTGTTCGCTTATCCTCTGGGTTGGAAAATAATTGGTTCGTATTCGTATACTCAATTAATTCACCATTTAAGAAAAATGCTGTTTTATCAGATACACGTGCTGCCTGTTGCATGTTGTGGGTAACAATCACTATACTGTATTTCTCTTTTAACTGTTTAATGAGGTCTTCAACTTTTAATGTAGAGATTGGATCAAGGGCAGAAGTTGGCTCATCCATTAAGATGACGTCAGGTTCAATTGCTAAACAACGGGCTATGCATAATCGCTGTTGCTGACCACCAGATAAACCATACGCATTTTCATCCAAACGATCTTTCACTTCATCCCATATTGCAGCATCGCGCAAACTTTTCTCTACTATTGCATCTAGGTCTTTCTTCTTTTTAATGCCGTGAATCCTCGGTCCATAAGCCACGTTATCGTAAATCGACTTTGGAAAGGGATTAGGTTTTTGGAAAACCATACCGACACGTGTACGCAAATCTTCTACTTGATATTTTGGTGCAAATATATTTTGATCTTTATATTTAATGGTCCCAGATGTTTTCACAATAGGGACAAGTTCAACCATTCGATTTAATGTTTTTAAAAAAGTAGATTTCCCACAACCTGACGGGCCAATAATCGCTGTAATGTCGTTTTCAACAATTTCCAAATTAATATCTTTTAATGCTTGATCCTCCCCATACCACAGGTTTAAATCGGAGATGTCAAACACTCTCTTTTTCTTCACTTCCTCCGTAATTGGCTGTTCTTCCATAACAGGTTTCGTAAATACTGACATAAAAAATCCTCCTCACCCAAGTGAAATATTTATAAACGACGACTAAATTTGTTCCGTATGATGACCGCAACAGTATTCATACAAAGTAGGATAACTAATAAAACAATAATTCCTGCAGCAGATACGAACTGCCACTCTGCCTCAGGTCTACTTACCCAGTTGTAAATTTGAATCGGCATAACTGTATAAGGATCTGTTAACTTTCCTGGTAATGTAAATATGGCAGCTGCAGCACCTACAATTAATAAAGGGGCAGTTTCACCAATTGCCCTTGATAGAGCTAAAATAGTGCCTGTTAATATCCCCGGGAGCGCAGCAGGCATAATGACCCTGACAATAGTTTGCCACTTTGACGCCCCCATACCGAACGAAGCAGCTTTTAAGTCATTCGGCACTGATCGTATCGCTTCTTGTGATGCAACCACTACGATTGGGAGAACAAGTAAACTCATCGTTAATCCACCTGCAATTAATGTGTATCCGAGTCTCATGAAGTAGACGAAAAAGGTTAGACCGAGCAATCCATATACAATGGACGGAACCGCGGCTAAGTTTTGAATATTTGCCTGAATAAATCTAGCAATTTTATTTTTGACAGCATATTCCTCTAAATATAAGGCTGTTGAGATTCCTATGATCATCGAAACAGGTGCTACAATCCCCATTAGTAATAAAGAACCTACAATCCCCGCTAATATACCGGCTTCCTCGGGATATGGTGCTGGAAAGCCGTTTATGAAACCCCAGTCTACATACGCAATTCCTTGAGTCAAAATACGGTAAAGAAGAGAAATGAGTACAACTAACCCTACTAAAGTAGCACCAAAAATCATGACATGGAAAATACGACTAATGATTGTCCTTCTTATTAAATGTTTGTTCCATTGTTGTTGCGACATTTGTTTCATTAATATTCCTCCCTAAACCTACGGGCAATTCGTTGTGAAATAAGGTTCATAATGAGTGTAAAGACGAACAATGTTATTCCGACAGCATAAACACTGTAATAAATCGTTGATCCATACGTTGTATCACCGGACGTACCTTGAACGATAAATGCAGTTAACGTTTGAATCGATTCTGTCGGATCGAACGTAAAGTTTGGTGTTACACCAGCAGCAATCGTGACAATCATCGTTTCCCCAATTGCCCGGGAAATAGCTAAAACAACGGAAGCGACAACACCTGAAAAGGCAGCAGGTAATACAACTTTTATCGCTACTTCGAATTTTGTCGCGCCCATTGCTAGGGCCCCTTCCCGCAAACCATTCGGCACAGAGTTCATTGCATCTTCAGATAAAGAAGCAATCATCGGTATAATCATAATTCCGACAACTATCCCTGCACTTAACGCATTGAACACTTTAATATTGGGAATAAAGGTTTCTAACAGTGGTGTTACAAATGTCAAAGCAAAAAATCCGTAAACTACTGTAGGAATACCAGCTAATACTTCCAATACTGGTTTAATTGTTTTTCTCGTTTTTTCCCCCGCATACTCACTCAAAAAAATGGCAGAGGCAATTCCTAAGGGAACTGCTACAATCGTTGCAATGAGTGTAATGAGTAATGTTCCTGTAATCAGGGGTAATACACCATAGTCTCCTTGCCATGGACGCCAATCTTTATTTAGAAAAAAATCAGCTGGAGATACTTCACTAAAAAATACTAATGCCTCTTTTACTAATGTAACCACAATACCGATTGTTGTTAGGACAGAGAGACCTGCACAAAACAACAGGAAGATGGGTACTAGTCTTTCCCCTTTTCTCAACAACTTAATTCTATCTTTTTTTTCTTTAATTTTTTTTTGTACATCCAAACTGTGCTTATTGGCTTCAAAAGCATCCATTTTTCAATACTCCTTTCATCACAAGGGAAGGTGAGGACAGAATGTCCCCACCTATTAACTATTTATTCATAGATTGATTTAATCTCTTCAAGTTGTTCTTCATATTTAGCCTGTGGTAAAGCAACATACCCAACCCGTTCTGCTGATTCACCTGCATTTTGCAGTAAAAATTCAGTGAAATTTTGTACTTCTTCCTTTTCTTTAAGAGATGTTGTGTTCACGTATGTGAATAATGGGCGTGATAATGGTGAGTATGACCCATCCTGAATGGTATCTCCATTCGGTTGAATTGCACCATTTCCCTCATCAATGGCTAATACTTTCAACTTATCTTTGTTTGCCTCATAGTAAGCATAGCCGAAAAATCCGATAGCATATGGATTATCTTGGATTCCACGAACGAGAACGTTGTCGTTTTCAGATAATGTAACACCTTCACCTTCACGCATTGGTTTATCCTCTAAAATGACTTCATTGAAATAATCAAATGTTCCTGAATCGTGACCTGGGCTAAAAATTTCAATCTCTTCATCAGGCCAGGAGGAATCGATATCAGACCATTTTGTGTTACGCGCTTCATCTAAGAAAATATCACGAAGCTGTTCTACTGAAAGTTCTTCGACAAAGTCATTTTGTTGACTTACAACTACAGAAAGGCCATCGTAAGCTAACACAATTTCCTTTAATTCAATTCCGTTTTGTTCTGCAATTGCTTTTTCCTCATCTTTAATTGGACGAGATGCGTTACTAAAATCTATTTCACCTTTTGTTGATTTCTTAAAGCCACCGCCAGAACCAACACTTTCAAGTGGCGTATTTACCTTTGGTTGCTCTTTGTTGTATTCGTACAGTACACCTTCCATAATCGGAAAAACAGTTGAGGATCCTGCCAGTTTTACTGTCCCAGTTAGTTTATCTTCTCCTCCTTCATTACCATTACCGTCGCCATTCGCACTTTCTCCACATGCAGTTAGCACTCCAAGGATTAGAATAAAAACGAATAAAAAACTAAACTTTTTGTTCATCAGTTTTTCCCCCTACGAAATATTTAAATATCTTACAGTCTTTATAGTAAAGATTGTCTATTAATCTCGTATAAAGGAATTGTTAACGTTGTGTAAATAAAAAAACAGAACGGTTTCCCGTTCTGTTTACGCATCTCATATTTAATTACTTGTTGTTGTGCGTTTTTCTTTTAATTCGAAATACGTGTCTAATATTCGTTTTCCGATTTTATGGTTAATGCTATTTCCGGCTTCCTGACCTAAATTTGGAACAACAATAGCGAACGAAACTTCTGGATTTTCATATGGTGCATAGCCAACCAATGTCAAGTTTTCCGTTTCCGCCACCTTTTCCCAAACCAATTCGCCATCCTTCTCAACTTGGCGATATACTTCATTTTGGGCTGTACCTGTTTTCCCTGCCGCTGTATAAGGTTTATCACGGAAGTGTCCGTATGCTGTACCACGCTCAACATTAAACACTTGATAAAAGCCTTCCTGGACCCGTTCAATATACTCAGTCATTTCTATTTGATTTAACACTTCCGGATTCATCGCTCTATAAATAGGACCTAAACGGTCACCGTTATCGGAATAACGTATTTCTTTCACTAGTTGAGGGCGGAGCCGATATCCGCCATTAGCTATTGTTGATACGTACTGAGCTAGTTGTAAGGTTGTAAACGTATCATATTGTCCAATTGCGTAGTCCAATAATAAACCTGCAGTTGTCTGAGGACCCTTGTAACCTGTTGATTCAAAAGGTAAATCAACACCTGTTTTAACACCTAAACCAAACTGTTGAAAATAGTTCCGCATTTGTGTAAACGCTTCTGGGTTGAAGCTAATTCTTTTATCTCTCGCATAGTTGTATTCTCCACCCATTCGCATCGCGATGAAAAACATGTAGACGTTTGAGGAACGACGCAAGGCGTCTAAATCATTTACATTACCGAGATTTATCCAAGAGCTTTTCTGTGGTGTTCCGGCAATCTTAATAGGACGATCATAAAAAACTGTACCTTCCTTTATAACACCAGACTCTAATCCTGCTAAAACCGTGGCACCCTTCACCGCAGAACCTGGACGGTGGGCGTCATAAACAACTTTAAAGGATGCATCCTTATACTCATCTTCTTCACGGTCATAGTGTTGGCCCGACATCGCTAATACTTCACCAGTATTTGGATCCATCATAACGACAAGTGCATCTTCTAAATATTGATTCTTTTCAGGGTATTTTTCAATTGCATCCTGAAGCTCTTCCCGGACAATTTGATCGACTCTTTGTTGTAATTCCATATCTACAGTTAAAACTAAACTCTTTCCTTGTTCTCCTTCATGAATAAGCTCAGAGCGAACAACATTCCCACCATCATTTGTTACATGAAGGTATTCCTCTTTTTGACCTCTTAAAATCGTTTCATATTGCTTTTCAAGTCCACTTCGACCAACCCGATCATTCCGGCTATAATCCCTAGCTAAGTAGAAATCTAGATTATCAGAAAGCAGCCCTTCATCATGTGATGTGAGACGCCCAATAAAGTTACCAAAAGTTCCATCATACAAGTGGTAACGGTCCCAGTCTGTCGTCACATTAATGCCAGGTAATTGATCTAAATTTCCCGCTACAATTGCGTACTCTTTTTCCGTAACCTTATCATTTTTTACGATATGAGGCGTATGGGCTGGTGCCTGGTCCAACTCTCGTTTTATCGCGATAATTTCCATTTCTCGTTCCGTAATCGTCTGTAAATCTTCGTCGGTTATACTCTCCAAGACAGCATAATACTGTTCAGTATCATCAAGCTCATTTTGCTCTTCACTTGTTAACCGCCCATATGCTTCTTTTTTATTCACTAAAATCCAATAGTCCTTCATATCCCTCGTTGTTACTTTATCTGTCTCTTTCGTAATATATTGAGACAACTTTTCCGCAATCGCTAATTTTTCCTGAGGTTGTATATTCCGTTTTGGTGGTGTATACGTAATCGAATACAATGCTTTATTGTCCACTACTAAGTTACCGTTCCGGTCATACATTTTGCCCCGCGGCACAGGGATTTTTGTTGTTACATCCACGGTACGGTTTATCCGCTGTTGAGCGTCGTCTCCGTGCAAAATTTGAACGACTCCTAGTTGTAAAACTAATAAGGCGAACAACAAAAATATAATAAAAAAGACAACATTTAATCGAAATGGTAAATGGGATGTTTTCTTCTTTTTATTCATCGGGTTTCTCCTCCCCGTTATCAACTGATGTCTCATAACCCATTATAACATGGATTTATCAATTGTTTAGACGGGAAAGATTAACGATTTTCCTCTTCAACTACTTCTTTATTTACGAGTGCTTCCGTATCTTTCTCATCTTTTTTCCCTATATGAATATTACGGATAAAGAAATAAATAAAGAAGTGACCACTAGCTACGATTAATAAAATGTACGGGATAACCGAATTTCCCGGGAACATAGTTACTGCCGTAAGAAAGAACAAAATGGACACGATTCTTCCACTATTTAAAAAGAGCTCTCGTACGACAATATATTCGATTCTCATTTCCTTTGCCTTCCATGAGCTTCCAATAACATCAAAGGATAGAGAAAAATAAGGTACATAAATAATTGGATATGCAATTCCTATAATCGCTGCGTAAATTAACAAAACGGTATAGTTGTGAATAAACACAATTAAAAAAATGGAAGCAAAAAGAATCGTTCCCCCAAAAAATATCGCCTTTTTCCGTAGCGCTGGTTTCACAAGGCGTGTTGCTAAATAATAAAACAGAAAGGAACATGCTGAAAACACAAGGTTAAACGTCCCTAATGCTAATTCACTATTCGTAATTAAAAAGACCCAAATCGCTACAACAAAAAAGACCGTTCCTTCTCGAAAACCTTGGCTAAAATGGGCTTTTAAAATTTGGTTCCAATTATAATTTCGTTTCCTTTCCTTAATAATTAACAGTGGGCTATATATCCCTTCCGCACTTCTACGATTTAAGAAGAAGCTACAAACAACTGCAACAATGAATAAGCTGAGGGATATACTGAAAATCGTTGTATATCCAGTATAAGATTCCATTCGCGATATAATGTAACCTGCTGTAATTGGTCCAATCATTCCACCTAACGACTGCAATAACCCAAAAAATCCATTAAAAAAGTCACGTGTATCAGGCTCTGTAATTTCAAATGTTAGCACATTAAACGCTAACCAATAAAATCCATATCCAATTCCTAAAATAGCACCGAGTAAAATGTTATATGTTGCTGCCTTCTCCCCTGCAAACAACACTGTCATAAAAAAAAGGGATAAAAAAATCACCCCGAGGCGTAACACAATAACTCGATCTACTTTTTTTGCCCATCTTCCTGCGAGAATGAATGTAATCGGTTGTAATATATATATGGCCAAATTGTACAAAGCAATCGCTACATAATCTCCTGCTTGCTTCCATAAAAAAATGTTTACGAATGTATTTGATAAAAAGATTCCTAAAGAGTAAAGTCCCCCAATGGATAGTAACAACACTAAATCACGATTTATGTCAAAGTCACCAACAATTGCTCTTAGCCCTTTTTTCATGTTTTATACCCCTTTTCTTCTCTCTATTATTGTCCACAAATATGGGGGCACATATTCAAGGGGAAAAGGGATAAAAAGAAAAAAGCAGAGTCCATGACTCTGCTTTTATAAGTGTAATTATTTTGCTGCTTGATAACGTTTTTCAACTTCTTCCCAATTTACAACATTCCAGAATGCTGAAATGTAGTCTGGACGTCTATTTTGATAATTCAAGTAGTAAGCGTGCTCCCAAACATCAAGTCCAAGGATAGGAGTTTTCCCCTCCATTAGTGGAGTATCTTGGTTTGGTGTGCTTGTAACTTCAACGTTTCCGTTGTTTACAACTAACCATGCCCAACCAGAACCAAAACGGCCAGCTGCTGCAGCAGCGAATTCTTCTTTAAACTTGTCGAAGCTGCCGAATGCGGCGTTAATTTTTTCAGCTACTTCACCAGTAGGTTCTCCTCCGCCATTTGGTGAAAGGATTGTCCAAAACAAGCTATGGTTAGCGTGTCCTCCACCATTGTTACGTACAGCGGTACGGATGTTCTCAGGTAAAGCATCTAGGTTACCTAATAGGTCCTCTAAAGATTTCCCCTCTAGATCAGCTTGCCCTTCAAGAGCACCGTTTAATTTCGTTACATAAGTATTGTGGTGCTTCGTGTGGTGGATGTTCATTGTTTCTTTGTCAATATGTGGTTCAAGTGCATCGTATGCGTAAGGTAGTTCTGGCAATTCAAACTTAGCCATGAAGATTTCCTCCTTTTAATATGTAATATTTTTGCGAAAAGTACATATATATAGTACTTTTCGTAAATCCTTCCATTTCAGAGTACCAATCGAAGAATAACGTTGCAACTATTTTGCAATAAAAAAACGTACTTTTTTATTGTTACCGTGTTTTCGATAAAATAAACGGAAGATGGAAATATGAGGATATAATTTAACAAATAAAAAAGCACTTCAATTGAGTGCTTGATCGTTATCATATGTAAATGGTGGCTCGGGACGGAATCGAACCGCCGACACACGGATTTTCAGTCCGTTGCTCTACCGACTGAGCTACCGAGCCATTAAAGAAAAAATAATGAAACTGTAATTTAGTTAAAGCCTTTATGTTTGTCATTAAGAAATAATGGCGGAGGAGGAGGGATTCGAACCCCCGCGGGCCGTGAAGCCCCTGTCGGTTTTCAAGACCGATCCCTTCAGCCAGACTTGGGTACTCCTCCGAATGGTGGACCCTGCAGGACTCGAACCTGCGACCGATCGGTTATGAGCCGATAGCTCTAACCAGCTGAGCTAAGGGTCCAGCTCATATTGTATTCAAATTTTATTAATGGGGCGACCGGAGGGAATCGAACCCTCGAATGCCGGAGCCACAATCCGGTGCGTTAACCACTTCGCCACGGCCGCCATATGGTGGCGGCGGAGGGGATCGAACCCCCGACCTCACGGGTATGAACCGTACGCTCTCGCCAGCTGAGCTACACCGCCAATGGCTCCACCGGCAGGATTCGAACCTGCGACCAATCGGTTAACAGCCGATTGCTCTACCACTGAGCTACGGTGGAATGTGTTTGTTACGTTTTTTGCGACAAGATATAATTTATCATGTTTTTATGTATGTGTCAACACATTTTTTTCAACTAAATGCGGCAACAAATGTAATATAGCATGTTGAAGCTGTTCGTTCAAGACATTTTTTACTGAAAACAGAAAAAAACTCATAAAAAACCCCGTGCCCACATTGAACACGGGGAGATGTTTTCCTACTTCTTACTCTTCATCTTCTTTTTGTAATACTTCTTCCGCGATGTTTACTGCATGGTCTCCAACACGCTCTAAATTACTAATAATATCAACAAATACGATACCTGCAGAACCTGAGCACTGACCTTCATTTAGACGGAGGATGTGCTTCTTACGGAATGTTCTTTCCATTCGATCAATTTCTTCCTCTTTTTTAATGACCGCTAATGCTTCCTCACGGTCCATATTTTCAAATGAACTTAATGCCTGTTTTACTGTAGCTAATGTTAAGTTGTACATTTCGTTTAAGTCTTCTTTTGCTTGATCAGTAATGTGAACTTTGTTTGTAATTTTGTAGTCGACAAGTTCAACGATATTCTCAAAGTGATCCCCAATTCGTTCTAGGTCTCTCACAATATCAACTAAAGAGGAGTGAAGCTTTCCTTCGTCAGCTGTTAGTGATGTGCCTGACAGACGAACTAAATAATCTGTAATTTTACGGTCAATATTATTCACTGCATCTTCAAGAGATAATGCTAGTTCTGAATGTTTACGTTGCTGGTTATTCATATAAAGATTTGTTTCTTCTAAACCTTTTAATGCAAGTTGACCCATATGAAGAACTTCTTCTTTTGCTTGTCCTAATGCAACAGAAGGAGACTGCTCAATAAAGATTGGATCTAGATGTTTCGCTTTATATTCAACAGCGGAATCAGCTCCAGGAATAATCTTCGTCACAATGACAGCCAGTAGCGCAATGAATGGGAACTGGATAATCGTATTTGTCACGTTGAAAATTCCGTGGGCAAATGCAATCGTCATTTCTGGGTTTAATTCTAACGACCCTTCTAAATATGCAATTAATTTGTAAAAAGGTACGAGTATGATTAAGAAAATCGTAGTACCAATCAAGTTAAACATTACGTGTGTTAAAGCAGCTCGCTTGGCAGCCACAGTTGCACCGATAGCAGCAAGTACCGCTGTAATCGTTGTCCCAATGTTATCTCCAAACAATACAGGCAATGCAGCACTTAAGTCTACTAACCCTTGGCTGTATAAGCCTTGTAAAACACCAATGGTTGCACTAGAGCTCTGAACAATAACAGTAAAAATTGTTCCAATCGCAACACCGAGTAGCGGAATTTCACTCATACTTACAGTTAACTCATGAAATGCTTGGAATGAACGTAGTGGCTTCATTCCGGATGACATGAATGACAAACCAAGGAATAAAGCACCAAAACCAAAGAATACTTGTCCCAGATTTGTGGCTTTTTTATTTTTAAAGAAGAAAATTAAAAAGGTTCCAACTGCTATAATAGGCAAAGCATAATTACTAATTTTAATCCCGATAATGAAGGCAGTCATCGTTGTACCAATATTGGCACCCATAATAACACCTATAGCTTGTCTTAACGTCATAAATCCAGCGTTAACAAGACCTATGGTTAAGACTGTTGTACCGGTACTTGTTTGTAACAGAATCGTTACAACAATACCAGCTAGAACACCCATAAACGGATTTGTCGTAAATTTATCTAAAATATCACGAAGTCTGTCTCCGGCTGATTTTTGTAGGCCGTCACCTAAGTATTTGATCCCAAAAAGGAAAATCCCGAGTCCGCCTATAAACTCGAATATCATTTTTTGAATATCGATTTCCATTACTTCAACCCCTCATCCAATGTTATTATTTTTCTTTTTTTTAAAATAACCTTTACCATTATTAATGAACTTTCCACCCTTTGTAAAGAATTTTCGAGTAAAATTTACATTATCTTAACATTTCCCTTAACATTAATCTTAAAGCTTAGGTTGCCTAATAATTGGTCATTCTATTATGATAGTTAAGAAATGAAATAAGGACGTGAGCAAATTGAAATGGAATATTTTTCGACAATTTTTATGGAGTTTTTATGATTATAAAAAGGTACAAGCCTTCCGGCTGCAAACAACAGGGAAATCGATTGGATATGTCTTTTTCCTTACATTAGTTTTATTACTCATTTTCACTGCCTCTTTTTCTATCCATACCATTCGGGCTTTAAACACGATTGATGTGGACAACTTATACGACCTCCCCTCATTTATCATTGAAGATGGGGTACTCATTAGTCGTGAAGAGGTAACCGATCGGTATGAACATATTCAATTTATCCCAAACGCGGATACAATGAGGGAAGTACCAACACCTGTTGACCAAGGTGTTGTGTTTTTGAAGGATAAAGCGGTCATTGTTACGAAAGGACAGTCCTATACGTTTATGTACACTTTACTAGGTGAGGGAACAATAGAAAAAGACGAAGTTTTGTCCTTAATTGATACGGTCAATTCATATAAGTATTTTATTTTCATAATCTTATTTGCCATTTACTATTTATTTACAGCTTCTGTTAAGTTTGTTGAAGTATCCTTTTTAGCTTTGTTAGGTTTAATCTTTAAATCGAAGATAAATAATACACTACGATATAAGCAGTTATGGACGTTAGCCGCTTATGCCGTTACACTCCCAACAATCTTAATGGCTCTTATAGAAGCTTTCCATCTATCCATACCGTTTTCTGCCTTACTTTTTTGGCTAATATCAGCAATCATTTTATACCGAATCATTTCGTTAGTACCAAGACGGAAGCAAAAAGGATAACGGCTATACGCCGTTATCCTTTTTGGTTTGTTCATGATCCACTTGTTCTACAACAATCTTCGTCCCATCTACATATGTTACAGCGACGGAACTATTTTTCGTAATCCATTGCCCATTTGATACGGCACTATATTTCTTTCCACTAATTTCCACAACACCTGAAGGCCTTAAATCCGAAATAGCTATCCCTTCTTTTCGCACCAGCTCTTTATCGCTTTCTATGATGGAGTTATATCCGTTCTCAGAGGTCAACCGATCTAACAATGTTACTTTCCCCCAAAAATTTCGCTTCGGAAATCGCTTTAAAAAGAGGAAACTGCATAACGTACCTAGAATAACACCAATAATTCCATATATTCCTACTAACCAATGAGAAGCACCAAGTCCAATTGAAACGAGTATACCTATCCCACCAATTACCGATAATGTTCCATCATTGGCGAGTTTTCCATCGACGATAATTAGGAAAATCGCCAAAGTATATACAGCGGTGGCAAGCCAAAAATAGGTAGGAGATAAGTGCATTCCAAAATAGAAGGCAATGCAACTAAAGCCAATGATGCCTCCTACTCCCCGCAATTTAACTAAAACTTCTCCCATTAAAAAAGCCATTCCGACAAACGTTAACAGAAATGCCATTAAACTCGTTGTCAATTCGACCAACCCTTCTTATTTACACGTTATGGTTTAATATTTATACGAAAAGATTAGGAAATGTGTCATAGATTGAGGAGTGAATACATGATGAAGTGGATTATTCGATTATCCATCCTTATTTTAATCATTTTATTTGTAAAGAGTATTATGTATGATTTAACAGTTGGTACCCTCACCTCACCTTCAGCAGTCGAGGCTGAAAATGAAAATAATGAAGGTGATGTTCAACCGTTGGACGAAGAGATAATGAAAACTGAAAATGAAACTGAAAATGAAGTTGAACGTTACGATCACATTACTTATGAAGTTGAAGCAGGTGATACCGTCCTCTCTGTTATCGAAGACTTAAATGAGCATATGTCTGAATTGTCCATTACAACTATTATAGAGGATTTTGAAGCGTTAAATCCAGCAGTTGACCCTCATCAAATTAAAGTAGGAACGACGTATAAATTTCCAATATATAAATAAAATGATTCTCAATAAAGATACTTCTCATTTTTGTCAATAGCATTTATAATGAAAGTTAGTATGTATTTGATGAAACAAATCAAGCAACTCTAAAGGAGCGTTTTTTAAAATGTCAGCAATTATACACCGTAAAGATACACGACCTGTTCGTGTTGGTAACGTTATGATTGGTGGGAAAGATGAAGTTGTCATTCAGTCTATGACAACGACAAAAACTCATGACGTTGAAGCTACCGTTAAAGAAATAGAGCGTTTAGTGGAAGCAGGTTGCCAAGTAGTACGAGTGGCTTGTCCTGATGAAAGAGCAGCAAATGCAATTCCGGAAATCAAAAAAAGAATTTCAATTCCATTAGTTGTAGATATACATTTTGACTATAAATTAGCGCTTAAAGCCATCGAAGGTGGAGCCGATAAGATCCGAATTAACCCTGGAAATATCGGACGAAAAGAAAAAGTAGAAGCAGTTGTTAATGCTGCAAAAGCTAAAGGGGTTCCAATCCGTATCGGTGTAAATGCAGGGTCGTTAGAAAAACGAATCCTGGAAAAACACGGATATCCTACTGCAGATGGTATGGTTGAAAGTGCTTTGCATCACATTAAAATATTGGAAGACTTAGATTTCCATGATATTATCGTGTCCCTTAAAGCATCAGATGTAAAATTAGCAATTGAAGCATATGAAAAGGCGGCAGAAGTCATTCCCTATCCGCTACATTTAGGGATAACAGAATCGGGTACTTTGTTTGCAGGAACTGTAAAAAGCGCTGCCGGGCTTGGGGCTATCTTGAGTAAAGGGATTGGTAATACGTTGCGTGTATCATTAAGTGCTGATCCAGTTGAAGAAGTAAAAGTAGCTAGGGAGCTGTTGAAGTCCTTTGGACTAGCGGCCAATGCTGCAACTTTAATTTCATGCCCTACTTGTGGACGGATTGAAATTGATTTAATTGCAATTGCCAATGAAGTAGAAGAATACATTTCCAAAATTAAAGCACCGATAAAAGTCGCGGTACTCGGATGTGCAGTTAACGGTCCAGGAGAGGCTCGTGAAGCAGACATCGGAATAGCTGGAGCTCGTGGTGAAGGATTATTATTCAGACATGGCGAGATTATCCGTAAAGTGCCAGAGGAAACAATGGTTGAGGAACTGAAAAAAGAAGTGGATAAATTAGCTGAGGAATATTATAAAAAGCAAGAATCTGAACAATTACAATAAATAGTAAAAGTCCCTGCCGTACGGCAGGGACTTTTTTGTCTAATAAATAAATGGAGCGATTACTAATCGAATCACTAATGCAGCAATAGCTGCTGTAATGGCAATATTTCCAAGTGTATCTGCACCTCTTCTTTTTGCCATAACACCGACTACTATGCCTGCAATTCCCATGAGAAATGGCCACATAAAGAAGGACAGAAAGGCTAGTACAATTGCAGCCCATCCCCAGCCTACCTGTACATCTTCTTCCATATGCGTTTCTTTTTCATGACGCAATTCATTCGGGTTTACAGCCGTTTCTGCCGCAAACTCTTCATCCCTTTTTTGTTCTCCCAATTCATCACTAAACTCTGTGTCAACTAATCGCTCACCTTCAGGATGCAGAAAGTAATTATCATTCCCTGCATAATCACGCGTTCTCGGGAACACTTTCGGTCGATTGTCGTCTTGTGAAGTCATTGTAGCACTCCCTCACTTTCTTGAAGAGGTGTGCTATTAGTTTACGGAAGGTCATTAAATATTTACGTGGTAAAACATTCCGCTATTGAGCTAATGCTGTTCGTTGATAAGTTTTTGCGTTTTTTTGTATTTTTACAGCATACCAACTTTTCGCATGTCCATTTTCTTGTTGATACTGTTGTAAACCACCCATTCCTCTATGATAAGCGGTTAAAGCTTCATTCCAATTACCATAACGGTCGTATAAAAAGTCCAAATATACCAGGGTTAACTGAATCGAATAATAAGGATCAAATAATAACTCATCTTTATATGGCAAATTCCCCATATCAGCTACCCATGGTGCAGTATTTTTCATGAACTGGCCTAAACCATATGCTCGTCCATATTTTGTTTTAGGTCCTACCAGTTCTGGGTCAAATGTTTTCCCTGTCTCGACTTTCAATAATTCATATACAAGGAAAGGGTCAATATCATATTTTTGAGCCTCTGCTGTTAAATAAATGGCCCATTCTTTATGAAATTGATCATTGCTGTCATTCACCATTCGATCCGCTTCATTTAGTAAATGTGGCCAATCATGGTAACCATTAAGTTGTAATATTTCTTTCGAGCTTGATGACAAATAATTATTGATTGCTGTTAATTTTTCATTTTCTCTTTGTAATTGTTCATTATGGCGTTTCAGAGAACTGTTTTGATTACTATACAAATGGAATACAGTGACAAAACATATTGTCATATAAGAAATAACGATAAATAAATGCACATCACTACGTTTTAACTTCATTTATTTCTCCTCCTTCAAGAAGAATTTGGGGAATTATGGAACTTGATTTACCAACTTTCATTCAATCCAAGCTCAACGATATATGGTAACGATGATCATTCAAATTGTAAAGAAGTTAGACTTACATCACTTAATGTTTATATTTTCCCATTAGTCACACAATTGTCCCGGACACATCATATAAATATAAAGATACTATCGAAAAAGGGTGGATTTTAGTGAAAAAAATTATCAAGCAAATGGTTCAGCAGAAAATAAAAGAATTAACAGTTGAAGAGTTGATCTCATACAGCGAACAATACGATTTTTCCTTAACAGAGAAACAAGCTAAGGCAATCATACATTATATAAAAACTAAGGATCTTGACCCATTTAACGAGAAAGACCGCTATAAATTATTAAAAAAAGTTGCGTCAGTAACCGATGAAGAAACTGCGCAAAAAGCCTATAAATTATTCAAAGATTTAACGAAACAATATGGTGTAGACCATTACTTTTAATGAATGTAAAAAACGTCAACTCCAACAGGAGCTGACGTTTTGTTATGCTTGCATGATTTTTTCTTTTAATTCTTCTTCAAACGTTTTTGCCATTAACATTTCAATTTCAAGTTTGTAAGGTGGTTTTTTGTTTTTCTTATCTTCACCTACATTTACATAAGGTGTCTCTAAAATTTTTGGTAAATGGGTTAAATCTGGATGATGGACTATATAATTTAAAGCGTTAAACCCAATCTTTCCAAATCCAATATTTTCATGTCGGTCTTTTCGAGCGCCACGTTCATTTTTACTATCATTAATGTGTAATACTTTTAAGCGGTCAATGCCAATGATTCGATCAAACTCTTCCAATACGCCGTCAAAGTTATTTACGATATCATAACCTGCATCGTGAATGTGGCATGTATCCATACAGACCGATAGCCGTTCATTATTTGTAACCCCGTGAATAATTTCAGCTATCTCTTCAAACGAACGGCCACATTCCGATCCTTTCCCGGCCATCGTTTCAAGTGCAATTTGTACGTCATGGTTATCTGATAATACATCATCTAAGCCTTCAATGATTTTTTTAATACCTTCCTCAGTACCTGCTCCAACATGCGCACCCGGATGGAGCACAATTTGCTTTGCACCTATCGCTGCTGTACGTTCTACTTCCGAACGTAGGAAATCGACACCTAACTTAAATGTTTCTGGTTTTACTGTATTTGCAATGTTAATGATGTAGGGAGCATGTACGATAATATTGTCTATGCCATGTTCCTCCATATGTTTCAATCCATTTTCTATGTTTAACTCTTCAATTGGCTTCCTTCTCGTATTTTGTGGAGCTCCTGTATAAATCATAAATGTGTTTGCATTATATGATTGGGCTTCTTCACTAGCTCCAAGAAGCATCTTTTTTCCTTTCATAGACACATGTGATCCTATGCGTAACATCTCGCATTCCTCCCCCATTACTTTTTCTTACGATAGTAATTTTGTTTTTGTTCTCTTTTTAATTTTCTCTTTTTATCTTCAACTTCCCGGTTCATTTTTTTCTTATACCCAGGCTTTACTTTTTTCGGTTTTCGTACACTTTGACGAGCTTCTTGTTCAATATTCACATCCGTCTTTTGTCTTGTACGTCGCTGGTTTCGATCTTGGATGACTTCCCATTCACCTTTCCGGATATCATAATTTTCAAAAGCAATCCCTTTTTTCTCCAGCTTTTCAATTAGGGGAAGGTCATATTCATCATAAAAACTGATCGCAGTGCCCTCTAAGCCTGCCCTCGCTGTTCTACCAACCCGATGAATATAAAACTCTGGGTCTTTAGGCAACTCTGCATTAAACACGTGACTAACTCCTGGAATATCAATACCCCGAGCCGCAAGGTCTGTAGCTACTATGTATTGATATTTCAAATCTTTTACTGCTTTTAACGTTCTTTTACGCTCACGTGGTGTTAACCCACCGTGAATAAGTCCAACATCCAGTCCCTTACTAATTAATTCTGAGGCGAGTTCATCTGCATATGTCTTTTTATTTACAAAAATAAGGGCTAAATAAGGATTCATTAATTTAGAGGCATCTAAAATTAAGTCAGCCCGGCTACGATGTCGTAGTGGAATCAACCGGTGTTCCATCTTTTCTGGAGCTGGACCTTGATCATCAATTGTAATAAATGTTGGGCTATCCATATATTTCTTTAAGAAATGGCGTAATTTCTCTGGGAATGTAGCCGAAAAAACCATAAATTGAACATCCGACTTCATTCTTGTTAATATTTGATCTACTTCTTCAATTAGTCCTAAATCAATCAATAAATCGGCTTCGTCAATGACAATTGATGTCGAAGTGTAAACATTTAAGGCCTGTTCTTTCACTAAATCTAAAATTCGACCTGGCGTTCCGACCACAATTTGTGGTTGGTCCTTTAACTTTTCAGCCATTTTTTGTTTATCTGTTCCACCAATTAACAAGCGAGCACGCCATTCTTGTTCTTTATTTGCAAAATGAATCATCTTCCGTACTTCATCGTAAATCTGCATGGCTAACTCCCTAGTGGGAGCAGTAATTACCGTTTGGACATTTTGTTTACCTTCTTTTAACTCATTCATAAGAGGAATTAAGTATGAGTGAGTCTTTCCAGAACCAGTATGGGATTGGGCCACAATCGCCTCACCTTTCAAAATAGCCGGGATAACTTTTGCTTGAATAGGTGTCGGATGATGAAAATTCAGTTCCTGTAAAATATCATACATCATCGGTTTGAGTTGTAACGTTTGAAAATTTTTTGCGTTCATTTTAAAATCTCCTTTTTTACACATGCATTATCATTATAGTAAAGTATGGTCCATATTGCCAATTGAATGATACATTTTGTCAGATGTAGTAAGAACCTTTATAATAGTATTAACATGTTAAAACATAAGTAAAAATATCAATATAGATATAGATGCTTTTTTTATGAGGAGGAACGTTCATGGAAGTCATTAAAATTGCGCCCCGTGGTTATTGCTATGGCGTTGTAGATGCAATGGTCATTGCGAAAAACGCAGTAAGGGATCCGAATTTGCCACGTCCTATTTATATTTTAGGTATGATTGTTCATAATAACCACGTTACAGAAGCGTTTAAAGATGAAGGTGTTATTACTCTGGATGGGAAAAGTCGTGCCGACTTATTAGAAGGTATTCATGAAGGAACGGTTATCTTTACAGCACACGGTGTATCACCTGAGGTTAAAGAAAGAGCGAAAGCAAAAGGACTAACCGTTTTAGATGCAACATGCCCAGATGTAACGAAAACACATGATTTAATTCGTGAAAAAGTTGGTCAAGGATATGAAGTTGTCTACATCGGGAAAAAAGGACACCCTGAACCAGAAGGTGCTATTGGTGTCGCACCAGGTCACGTCCATTTAGTTCAAACGGAAGAAGACGTTGAAAATTTAACTTTAGATGCGAAAAAAATTATTGTGACAAATCAAACGACGATGAGTCAATGGGATGTTTACGATGTCATGCAAAAAGTTAAGGAAAAATTTCCACAAACTGAATTGGTTCAAGAAATTTGTATGGCTACCCAAGTTCGACAAGAAGCTGTTGCAGAACAAGCAAAAGAGGCTGACTTAACATTAGTTGTAGGAGATCCTCGCTCAAACAACTCAAACCGTCTTGCCCAAGTATCTGAGGAGATTGCTGGTACAACAGCCTACCGAATTGCTGATGTATCCGAAATTAAATTAGATTGGTTAGAAGGAGTAGAGAAAGTCGCCGTTACTGCTGGTGCTTCCACACCAACTCCCATTACAAAAGAAGTTATTAAGTTCATTGAAGCTTTTGACTTTAACGATGAATCAACATGGGGAAGAGAAACGAAAGTCAAACGTCATAAAATTCTACCAAAAGTAAAAGAAAAGAAGGCGTAGAAAAACCTCCAAATGGAGGTTTTTTTCTTTATGCAATTATACCGTTGACCACAACCCTTTTGGGGTTAGCACCTGCATATTTGGGAGATTTTCGTTTTATTTCTAACATTAACAAGTTCCTGTTACATGTACTCATTATTTTCTTCTCAAGATAGTCCCCTATGTTCAAACCCTAAAAAGTGACAATTTTTTTGCAAATAAGAACTAATAAAACGCCCAACAAAATGTTGGGCGTATCCTTTACAAAAACTGAAATGGTTCTGTAACCGCTTTGGATTCAATAATTTCTACTTGTAAACCGTGTTCCTTACATGTCGTTTCTAAAAATTGCCTTACCCCTTTTTTCATCACTTTTTCAATATGATGACCAGGATCAAGAACGTTAAGGCCAATTGCCATTGCATCATGGGCTGTATGATAATAAAGATCACCTGTAATCAGTACATCAGCCCCTTTACGTTTCGCCTTATGAATGAACTTATTTCCATCCCCACCAAGAACGGCCACTGTTTTCACTGGTTTAGTCGAATCTCCAACCATACGTAACGCAGGAACATTCAACGATTTTTTGACGTGTTGTGCGAACTGTTCTAAAGTCATTGGTTCTATTAACTTTCCAATTCTTCCTAGTCCACGTTTTGTTCCTTCATTTAATAATGGAATGACATCATATGCTACTTCTTCATATGGATGGGCGCTTTCCATTGCTACTAAAACTTTTGCTAACTTAGACTTAGGGACTATTGTCTCTATTCGAACCTCATCAACTTTTTCTACCTTGCCGGCTTCACCTATAAAAGGATTAGTACCTTCTAATGGTTTAAATGTCCCTTGACCACTCGTCTGAAACGTGCAATGACTATACAAACCGATATGACCAGCACCACTATTACCTAGCGCTTCTCTTAGCTGTTCTTGATGAGTGGTTGGTACAAATACAACAAGTTTATATAACGTTTCTGATTCCGTCTCTATTAGGATATCACGTTCCATTATCCCGAGTTCATCCATAAGCAGGTCGTTTACACCACCGTTAATAATATCTAAGTTTGTATGGGCAGCATACACCGCAATATCATGCTTTAGTAATTTATTAATGATTCGTCCTTTTTCATTATCTAAGCTAACACTATGTAACGGCTTAAAAATTAGAGGATGGTGTGCGATGATTAAATCAACCTTTTCTTTTACAGCCTCGTCAACAACATTTTCGAGAACATCTAGAGTAACCATCACTTTTTGAATTGGTTTATTTAAAGTACCTACGTGTAAGCCTACAGGGTCCCCTTCCATCGCTACAGACTTTGGCGACCATTCTTCAAACAACTTAATGACATCAGTTCCTGTTACAGTCTTTTTAGGAGTCATTTCCAATCTCCTCCTTTATCCATGTTAATTCTTGTACAAATGCCTGAATTTTTTCGGTGTCAGGTTGTTTAGCCTTTCTCATGTTTTGGATGACCCGTTCCTTCTTTGGTATAACCTCTTTCCATTTTGCCACAAATGCTGGATCTTTGTTTTCAATTAAAAAGGGACCTAAATAATATTCTTTCTCTGTCAGCGACTTAGACTCTCCCGCTTGCTGTTCTGCTACCAAAATTTCATAATAGTAGCCATCTTCTTCAATGATTTTCTCATCAACTAAACGATAATGATGACTGTACAACCATTTTCGTACTGAACGGGCATCAACATTTGGTTGGGCAATAATTCTTTTCACATTATGAATACGATGTCTCCCATCGTGTAATATATTCTTAATAAGCGTTCCACCCATACCTGCAATGACAACAGTATCTACTTCATTCGGTTGGATGACCGAAAGACCATCACCTTTTCGAACATCTATACGGTCTGTTAACTGTTGCTTCTTCACTTGTTGTAAAGCAGATTGATATGGGCCCTCATTTAGCTCACCTGCTATTGCCTTTGCCTTCTCGTCACGCAAGCAAACATAACATGGTAGATATGCGTGATCAGAGCCTATATCAGCAAATGTTGCACCAGATGGTATATAGTTTGCTACATAACGTAAACGGCTTGATAAATGAATTGTGTCCACTAAACCACCCCATGTAAAAAGAAAAGCTTTCTGGATTATAATCCGAAAGCCTTCTTCATTCATTATTGTTTTTCAGCCAACCACTCTGAAATAATTTCGGTTTCATCAGAACCTACCAGGCCACCTGGCATTGAAGTATCCGGGATACCGTTAATGATAATATCACGAATTTCGTCTTCACTTAGACGACTACCAACGTCATTTAATGCTGGACCTGCTCCTCCTGATAAATCTGCTCCATGGCACATCGCACAGTTATTTGCGTAAATCTCCTCAGGATCCGTTGTTACAGGGGCAGCAAGATTCCCGCCGTTCTCTCCTTCATCTTCTTTCGCTTCATTCACTTGATTCATTCCAATTGATGCTAATATAATCATTGCAACGATACCTAATGAAGCAATTAGCGCAAAGGGCATAATCGGATTTTTCTTCATTTTTTTTCCTCCTTATGTATTCCCTAGTAAGTACGATAAAAAGAAATGCTTAAACTATAAATATTTTACTTGAAAACGATTAAGTAGAAAAGGGGAAAGCACGAAAACTTTTTAACAAAAGGAAAATTTGTATGTAAAATGGAAATTCCTCACAAATTCCATTTCTTTTTTTGACAAAAAGTTGTATCATTAAAATAAGCAAAAAAAGGAAAATCTATTCACCATTTGCATTGGGTTCCTATATTGAGTAAAATATAAATCAAATAATGTAAACGTTCACAAGAATGCAACTCCACTTAACATAGAAAAAGGTACAGTCATTATACGCGGTACAACAACTGCCCTTTTTGGTGTTTACTCTAAAAAGTCTTTCAAACGTTTACTTCGACTTGGATGACGGAGTTTACGTAAGGCTTTCGCTTCAATCTGACGAATACGTTCGCGAGTTACGCCAAACACTTTACCAACTTCTTCTAATGTACGAGTACGTCCATCGTCTAATCCGAAACGCAAACGCAAGACATTTTCTTCACGGTCAGTTAAAGTGTCTAGAACATCTTCTAATTGTTCCTTTAGTAATTCATATGCTGCATGATCAGATGGAGACGTTGCTTCCTGGTCCTCAATAAAATCACCTAAATGGGAATCGTCTTCTTCTCCAATTGGTGTCTCTAGGGATACAGGTTCTTGAGCAATTTTTAAAATCTCTCTAACTTTATCTGGAGTTAAGTCCATTTCTTTGCCAATCTCTTCAGGAGTCGGTTCACGCCCTAAATCTTGAAGAAGTTGACGCTGAACTCTAATTAATTTATTAATGGTTTCTACCATATGAACCGGGATACGGATTGTACGAGCCTGGTCAGCGATGGCACGTGTAATTGCTTGACGGATCCACCAAGTCGCATACGTACTAAATTTGTATCCTTTACGATAATCAAACTTTTCAACAGCTTTAATTAGTCCCATATTTCCTTCTTGAATTAAATCAAGGAATAACATTCCGCGTCCTACGTACCTTTTTGCGATACTTACAACTAAACGCAGGTTTGCTTCAGCTAAACGACGTTTTGCTTCTTCATCACCTTGTTCAATTCGTTGTGCTAAATTAATTTCCTCTTCAGCTGATAATAAATCAACACGGCCAATTTCCTTTAAGTACATGCGAACAGGATCGTTAATTTTAACGCCAGGAGGTACACTTAAATCATTTAAGTCAAACTCCTCTTCCTTTGCAATTTGCTGCATGTTTGGATCTTCCTCATTATCACCTATAACTTCAATACCCTGTTCACCGAGATATTCATAAAACTCATCCATTGTATCCGATTCTAACTCAAAATGGGATAAACGATCGGCAACTTCTTCATAAGCTAACATTCCACGTTTTTTCCCTACTTCTACTAATTGTTCTTTTGCCTGATCAAGTGTTAACTCTTGATCTGCTGCTTCTTTTGAACGTGATGGCTTCTCTGCCATGGGTATCCCTCCTTCCAAACTTCCACTTACATATGCTTCGTCTGTTTCCATTCCTTTTTAATGTTCATAATCTTCATCGCAATTTGTGCAGCCCTTACTGGGTCATTAGTACGTTCTGCTTCCTTTTGTTCTTGTTCCAACAAATGGATGGTGTCCTTTTTCTCTTTTTCTTTTTGTATGGTGGCGAAATAATCATGCAATTCTTGATCTGATACCTGCTCCGAGACAACTGTCATAGCAATACGAGCTGTTAAGTTTTTTATTTCATTGTCTGGAAGATATTCCATGAAACGACTTACATTGGGTTCGTGACCTTCTTCGTAAAACGCATATAAGTATGTGACGAGTATTTGGTGTTCATTTATTAAAAATGCTCCCCCAAGTTCGTCTTGTACCTTATTTGCAATCACTCTATCCCGTAACATTAAAGCAATTAATTTTCTCTCTGCATTTTGAAAAGCAGGATAAAGTTTTTCCGTTGAAGGCTGTGCATTCCTATAGTTATTATGTCTTCTATAAGATTGATTATCCTTAGTCTTGCCGAACTTCTTTCTTCTATATGCGATTTCTTTACTCAATGCTTCCATTGATAGTTGAAAAGTTTCACCAAAGTCTTTTAAGTAATATTCTCTTTCCACAGGCTTATCAATTTTTGCAATCTCATCCAAAGCCTTTTCAATGTATTGAATGCGATCACTTTCCACCTGAAGATTGTATTGCTGTTTCATATACTCTAGTCGAAAGGCAAAATAGGTCATGCTACCGCCAATCACATGCTGTTTAAACTTATCGCTACCATATTCTTGTATGTAATCATCTGGATCCATATTTCTTGGTAAGCGAGCAATCTTTACGTAGCAACCAACCTTATGCAAAAGTTGTGCTGCCTTGTTCGTAGCTTCCATCCCAGCATTGTCGGCATCATAACAAATAATACATGTATCAACATATCTTCGAACTAACCGAGCTTGTGCTTCAGTTAAGGAAGTACCTAGCGATGCAACACCGTTTTTCACCCCTGCTTGATACGCAGCTAAAACATCCATGTAGCCCTCAAATAAGATGACCTCACCGGTTTTTCGTATTTCTTGTCGGGCTATATCAAAGTTAAACAATAGTTTGCTCTTTTGAAAGATTTCGGTTTCAGGGCTATTTAAATATTTCGGTTCATCCGAATCTCGAATAATCCTCCCACCGAAGGCTACAGTCTTTCCTTGGTGATTCCGTATCGGAAAGATCACCCTGCCTCGAAAACGGTCTTGATATCCTTTTGTATCATGTTGTGTTAACAAACCCGCTTTAACCATTGTTTGCAAATGAAAACCTTTTTTTTCTAAAAAAGAAGCTGTCACATTACCATCGGGAGCGAACCCAAGTTGGAACGTATTAATCGTATCGTCCGAGAAACCTCTCTCTCGAATATAGTCAATACCGTTTTTTCCTTCTTTTGTATGTTTTAAAATATGATGATATAATTTGTTTACCCATTGGTGTGCTTCTAAAATGGTTTGGGCATCTTGACTTAAAGATGTTTTTTCTGTCTTTTGTCTCAAGTTTTGTGGTAAAGACTTGTTGGAGCGTTCAGCTAATTGACTGATGGCATCAAAAAATGTAACCCCTTCTACTTCCATCACAAATGTAATGACATTGCCGCCTTTTCCACAGCCAAAACAGTGAAAAATTTGTTTTTCAGGTGAGACTGAAAATGACGGGGAATTTTCGCTATGAAAAGGACATAAGCCAAAATAGTTCCTTCCTTGTCGTTTTACCTTTACATATTCCCCAACAACCTCAACAATATCGTTTTCGTTTTGTATTTCATGTATGAAACTTTCAGGTATTTGTTCAGGCATTTCCATCACCATGTTTTAAAGTTATTCTAGAAATTCACCGAAATCCCTTCATCAATCGACAATTTTTTTCTCAAATTGAAAAAAAATTGCATTTTCCGTTTCAAACCTTTATTCATAAAGTATGAAACATTGGGACCAGGACTTTAGTTTAATGCCTTTATCGGTTCATCTAGTGCTTGAAACGGCATTTCTTTTTCTCATCATGTGGGATTAAATGGAAACGTAATAAGTTTCACGATTTATTATGCCTTTTTTACTAGATACAGGACATAATCATTTGTTAGATACCACTGATACCATAATGTATTTCGACAGTTCCAATATAATTCCTGCTAGTAAAACGAAACGTTTCTAATTGTATTATTATCGTATTTTTCAAGAAGTAAAACTAAATTGGTTACATTTTTCACAAATTGTAATTATAATACACATAAAATAAAAATGCCACTATCTACTATCAATAAAAAATAACTTGCGGTTTGCAAGTTATTTTTTCATTTCCCGTTTCCTAATCATATCTTGAATGACATTAGCCGTCTCCTCAACAGCCTTATTGGAGACATCAATAACACTACATCCAATCTTCTCAACGACTTTATCAAAGAATGACAGTTCATCATTAATACGAGTAATGTTAGCATAGTTTGCGTGTGCATCTAATCCTAAAGCTTTTAACCGTTCTCTCCTTATATGATTCAGTTTATCTGAACTGATCCTCAAAGCAATACATTTGTTAGGATCAACTTGAAACAATTCCTCCGGTGGCTTCACTTCCGGTACGATTGGAACATTTGCCACTTTAAACTTCTTATGGGCTAAAAACTGAGATAGCGGCGTTTTTGACGTACGAGAAACCCCGATTAAAACGATGTCCGCCCGGAGTATTCCTCGTGGGTCTCTTCCATCATCGTATTTCACCGCAAATTCTACAGCTTCAATTCGCTTAAAGTAATCTTCATCTAGTTTATGTACAAGACCAGGTTGTAATTTTGGTTTTTTTCGAAAATGTTCCTCCATACCTTCAATCATTGGTCCCATAATATCGATTGCGACGACATTATTTTTCTTTGCTTCATGACTTAAAAATTCACGCAAGTTTGGTTTAACTAACGTAAACACAATGATCGCACCGTTCGCTTTAGCTTGGTCGATCGTTTCTAAAATCGTTCCTTCGTCGTCAACATATGGTATTCGTTGGATCTTATAAATTGCACTATTAAATTGACTTAATGAGGCTTTCGCAACAAGTTCTGCTGTTTCACCAACTGAGTCAGATACTACATAAACCAGTGCTTCTCTCATACCCTCTCCTCCTTATTCTCCTGTCAGATTTGATCCCTTGTAAGCTCTACAAACGCTTTCGTTATATTTGTTTTCGTTAATCGCCCTACTACTTCAAACCCTATTTCAGTCTCAATTACAACGGGGAGGGCATCAATTTGCTTATCAATTAGTTTTTGTGCTGCCTCAATTAATAACTCATCTTTCATACATATAGTAATATTTGGCATTCTCGTCATAATAATATGTACTGGTATGTCCGTCAGATCCTGTTTCCCCATACTTGCCCGTAATAAATCCTTTCTAGATAATACACCGACTAATATGGAATTTTGATTTACGACAAATAGTGTTCCTACATCTTCTAAAAACATTGTACAAATTGCATCATAGACGGAGACATTTTCGTCTACAACGATGGGAATCGACTGATACTCTTTTACATTCATCTTTTTCAAAGCTTCCGTTAATAATTCCGTACCCGTTTTTCCTGTAAAAAAGTACCCAACTCTTGGCCGGGCATCTAAAAAACCAGCCATTGTCAAAATAGCTAGGTCTGGACGCAGAGTGGCTCTTGTTAAATCTAATTTTTCAGCAATACTTTCCCCTGTAATTGGACCGTTTTCCTTCACAATTTCAATAATCTTTTCTTGCCTTGACGTTAAATCCATCTATAAATCACCACCCTTGCCGATAAAAGTGACATACAATTTATACAATATTATAGCTTATATAGAAAATAATTCTCAACAAATAAAGAAAATCCTTAAGGATTTTCTTTTATAGTTCAAATTTATCCATTTGTTTTAGGAAATTTCGTGATTTCAAGTAGTATCCACCATAACGGTCATAATATGAATCCAATAAATCCCGTAATAATTTTCGACTTTCTTTTTTAATCGAAATTTTTCCGACTCGACTTACATTTATGTATCGAATAAGTTGTAGTATTTTTACAAGTTTTTCATTTAAAAACATTGCTTCCGAATCTTGATGACGACATGTTGCACATAAAAATCCACCTTCTTGAATGGAGAAGTGTGCAATATGTTCCGTCTTCCCGCATGATACACAACCTCTTAAGGTTGGAGCAAAACCACCTTTTTCGTATAATTTCATTTCGTAAATCATGCTAATGAATTCTGCTGTCTCATCTTCAGAAATTCTTTCTAATGATTGAAGAAATTGATCCCACAAATAAGGGTCCGGCTCACTGGAATCCAGCACTTTATCTGTTAATTCCGCTAAATAGGAAACATAGGCTGTTTTCATTAAATCCTCTTTAATTTCGCGCATAGAGTCGATGACTTCTCCTTGGAGAAGTGATCCTAAGTTTCGTCCAGATTGTATCATAAATAACCCATAAACAAAGGGCTGCGTTACCGCAGCCATACTACTTCTTGGCTTTTTTGCTCCACGTGCTACTAAGCCAATTTTTCCTTTTTCCTTTGTGAAAAGTGTTACAATTTTATGTGTTTCCCCATAGTCCTTTGTCTTAATGACAATACCACTTACTTTTTCAATCACATTTGTCACCTTGCTTTATTTTAACAGTTACGTTATATATTTGTATCTAATTCAACGATTTCTTCTTCTTCATTTCCATTAACGGTTTGATCATATGTGTCCTCTAACTCCTTCATAAGTAAATAGGTTTCAATATTTCCAGTTTGACTGAATACTTTCCAAGGAAGCTCAATCATGAGAAACCCACCTTTCTGTTTTCTCAATTTTTTTATTGAAAAAACAATGTTTACTTATAGGTTGACCATGTTGTATCGGTTCATGTGTTTAAATATTTTCCAACCCTTAGTAGTCGTCCTCTCGAAATCCATATTCCCGTAGTTGAGTCATTCGATTACGCCAGTCTTTTTGAACCTTCACCCATAGTTCTAGATAAATCTTGGAACCTAATAAACCCTCGATATCTTCTCTTGCTCGCTTTCCTACTTCTTTGAGCATTTTCCCTTGTTTACCGATAATAATACTCTTTTGTGTCGGACGTTCTGTAATGATTGTCGCTTGAACGTCAATCAAATCTTTGTCATCTCGTCTTGATATATTTTCGATGACAACTGCTATGGAATGGGGAATTTCTTCACGTGTTAATTGCAATACCTTTTCTCGGATTAGTTCACCCATAATAAAGCGTTCTGGATGGTCCGTTATTTGATCTTCCGGGTAATATTGAGGACCTTCTGGTAAATACGACTTCATCACTTGTAATAAATGTTCCACATTATTCCCTTGCAAAGCAGAGATAGGTACAATTTCAGCGAAATTCATTTTTTCTTTATATTGATCAATAATTGGTAACAGCTCGTCCGGATGTACCTCGTCAATTTTATTAATAATGAGTAGCACCGGTTTATTAATGGACTGTAGTTGATCAATTATAAATTGATCACCACGACCGTATCCCTCTTTCGCATTAATCATAAAAAGGATGATATCTACTTCATTCAACGAATTAACAGCTGATTTCACCATGAAATCCCCTAGTCGGTGTTTCGGCTTATGGATTCCCGGTGTATCAATAAACACATATTGTGCATCTTCTGTTGTATAAACACCTTGTATTTTATTTCTCGTCGTTTGTGGTTTATCGCTCATAATCGCAATCTTTTGGCCTATAACTTGATTCATAAAGGTTGATTTTCCTACATTAGGACGGCCTACAATGGCAATAAATCCGGAATGATATGTTTGCTTATCCATTTTTTTATGTCCTCCAACTTGTTTATGTTCTGTTCAATTGATGTTAACTCCTATTTTACAATAAAAAGAAGGCGATTTCACTCGTACGACAAAATCTCCCATAAAATCATCATTTCCGTCAAAGGAAAAAACCTTGATTCATCAAGATCAAGGTTACGAAAATATCGCCAGCAGCTTAGGGAAAAAGATCATAACCCCTACAATAAAAGCGAAAATGGAACTCAGTAATACAGCACCTGCCGACATGTCCTTTACTTTTCCAGCTACAGGATGGTATTCAGGAAATATATAATCTACTAGAGCTTCTAAAGCACTGTTTAGTACTTCTGCAACGAGTACGAGGAATATTACTGAACAGATAAATAACCATTCGATTAATGTTAATGGCAATAAGATACTCATTACGATTGCAACTAGTGCTATTGTAACGTGAATCTTAAAATTGCGCTCCTCTCGGAAGACGAACAACAAGCCCTTTAGGGCAAATGTAAATCCGATTCCTTTATTCTTTTCCATCTCGTTTCAACCCAAACTCCTGTAAGATAGCCTCTTGTTTTTGAAACATTTCCTGCTCTTCTTCCTCTGACATATGGTCATATCCTAAAAGGTGAAGAAACCCGTGAAGGGCTAAAAATCCCAATTCACGTTCCAGTGTATGTCCATAATCCGAAGCCTGTTCCTTTGCTCTTTCTATCGAGATAATAATATCACCTAAAAGAATTGGTTGCTTATCATCATATATAGGCATTTCACCATCACCTTCCTCTTGCATTGCAAAGGAGATGACGTCTGTAGGCTGGTCTTTATGCCGATATTCCCTGTTTATTTCTTGGATTTGTTGATCACTGACAAACGTAATCGACACTTCACCGTCTTCCTTTACACCTTCTTTACTTCCTGCAAAAACAAGTAATTTTTCAATAAGTTCTTTATGATCCTTTGTTACTTCATTTGTTTCATCTTGAAAGTCGATAATCATTTAATTTGCCTCCTTCATTCCATTGGTCGGCGGCTTCGGGTATTCGATCCGCGAATGGAATATTCCTTTTAACATCTCACAAATAGCTTTTTCGATTTTCGTTAAATTATTGATTGTTAGTGGGCAATCATTCAACTGGCCATCAACAAGTCGGTCATGGATAATTGATTTCACGATTTCCTCAATTTTTTCCATTGATGGTTCCTTTAAAGAACGAACAGCCGCTTCAACGGAGTCACATAAACATACAATGGCAGCTTCTTTTGTTTTCGGTTTCGGTCCTGGATAACGATAGTTTTGTTCAGAAATGTTTTCATTTTTTTCTTTAGCTTTATAATAAAAATATTTTAATAACGTAGTACCGTGGTGTTGTTCACAAATATCAATAATCTCTTTCGGCAATTTATATTCCTTTAATAATTTAGCTCCATGATAAGGGTGTTGAATAATAATATTGGCACTTTCGTCAGGTAGCATAAAATCATGAGGATTTTCTCTTCCCATTTGGTTTTCAATAAAATAACCAGGTTTAATCGTTTTTCCAATATCATGATAGTAAGCAGCTACACGAGCTAGCAGCCCGTTCGCCCCAATTGCTTCACAGGCCGCTTCACTTAAGTTTGCTACCATCAAACTATGGTGGTATGTACCTGGTGACTCAACTAAAATTTTGCGTAGCAACGGATGATTGGGATTTGATAACGCCAATAACTTAGATTCAGATATGATACCGAGACCAGCTTCCAAAAACGGTAGCAACCCTAACGTTAACACCATAGACAAAAACGCTGACGAAAACCCATATCCTGCTAAAAGCAAACTATCTATAACCGATATTTGCTCAAGAGGTAACAGCAAAAATAAAAGCAAGGTCATGACATTAATAAATAGGATGCCTAATCCAACTTGAATGATTTCAATTCTGTCTTTACCGCTTTTAAAAAAGTAAATTCCGGCAAGCTGTGAAAACAAAAAATAGATCGCTGCATCAATATTTAAGTAACCAGGCATTTCATAATTAAACAGCACGGAACCAATAACAGCATATATAACGGCTAAGACAATAGCAAAACGTTCATTCGTCACCCATTTAATTAACATTGCTCCTGCCGCTACGGGTACAGCTAAATAAAAGGAACGATCAAATGTATCAAAGGAACTAAAAATTTTCATCAACGAAACCATACCAATACTAATGATAAGAATGGTTGACGCCGATTTATAATCCCATTTATTCAGCCTTACCCATTCGATAAAGAAGATAGCGGCTAATAACATAGCTAATAGCGCTAATCCAACATAAGGCAGAAAAGTAAATTCATCCTTAATTAACCCGACTAATACAAGGTCTTCATAAATCTCATTTGTAATGACATCGTTTTTCTCCACAATGACATCACCAGCTCTTATCATAACGGGTTCTACGTTTCTTGCTGCTTTTTTTCTTTCATCACTTGTTTTCTCTGCATCGAAGAAAGTATTTTCCACTATAAAAAGGTGATGTATATTTGCTATTACATCTTTTGTCCGTTCTGATAAGTCAGTAAACCTTATATTATCTTTAAAAGCTTTCCGCTTTTGATGTAATTCCTCGGTCCTAATCCCTTGTTCTAGAAACACTGGCACTTCGTCTAATAAATAACCTTTCCCTCTTTCTCTCTCTTCTTCAGAAAGCTGTAAAATAGCCAGTAAATTTTCATCATTTATTTCGTTCATCAGCTCCATTGATAACATTTGCTTAAAGTGTTCCACAGCTGCATTTCCATCTTCTTCACTATAGCCATTCGCAATTGTTTGTTGTGCTGCGTCAAATAATTCATGAATGACTGCCAGCCGTTCTTCACTAATATCCGGAAAGATTGTATACTGTTCTTCAACGGATTGAATGGCTTCCCTAACCCTTGATTCCGTTTCTTTTTTATCTTCTACGGTTACAGGTGAATAAATGGTTTCACTTGCTGTAGAAAAGCGCTCTAGTTCGTATGTCCGAGGATGAACATTCGTGACTGCCATCATGTAAAAAAAGATAGCAAACAACATGACAGAAACTGTCACATAAAATAGTGAATGCCTTTTTGTAAAGTACGATGTAAACTTCCTCATAAAGACGTCCCCCCGTCAAAAGGAAAAAACATTTATTTATATAATAGAAAAGACCCGTGGCGGGTCTTTAACTTTACTCGTAGGCTTCGATAATTTTTTGAACTAATGGATGACGAACTACATCTGTTTGAGTTAAATAAGTAAAAGCTATGCCACTTACACCACTTAACTTCGTCTCAGCTACTTTCAACCCAGACGTTACCCCTTTAGGTAAATCAATCTGGGTAATGTCTCCTGTAATAACCATTTTGGAACCAAACCCAAGTCTTGTTAAGAACATTTTCATTTGTTCCGGAGTTGTATTTTGTGCCTCATCCAATATAACGAAAGCATCATCAAGGGTTCTCCCCCTCATGTAAGCTAATGGAGCAACTTCTATTGTCTCTCGCTCCATTAAACGGGCCGTTTGTTCTGTTCCAAGAACATCGTGTAATGCATCATATAAGGGGCGGAGATAAGGATCAACCTTCTCTTTTAAGTCACCAGGTAAAAATCCTAAACTCTCACCAGCTTCCACAGCTGGACGTGTTAAAATGATTCGTTTTGCGGTTCCGTTTTTTAAAGCTTGGACAGCTAACACCACAGCTAAGAACGTCTTCCCTGTACCAGCTGGGCCAATTCCGAAAACTAAGTCATGGGTTTTAATCGCTGATACGTATTCTCTTTGTCCTAATGTTTTAATACGAATGGATTTTCCTTTAGCACTTTTCGCTAATTCATCTTCAAATAATGTTTCAAATTGCTCGATTTTATCTGATTTTGCCAACTCAATAGCGTAAATTACATCACGCTCAGATATTGTAATTCCTTTTTGAGTAACATCTAACAATGCTTGTAATACTTCATCGACAATTTTAACATTTTCCTTCGAACCAGACACTTGAACTTTGTGACCCCGTGTTACAATTGTGACAGGTAAAAATTGTTCAATTTGCTTTAAATTGCGGTCTTCAGTACCAAACAATGATAAAGCTTCAGTTGAATCATCTAGCTCAATATCGATCGTTTGTAGGTCTTCTTGCATATTGTTATCTCCTTAATTTATAGGTTGAGGTTTGGCAATATTTTCATGTACTCGCATAAATACATGTAATTTTACTTTATCATTCTCTCGTGATTGGTGCAAAACTTTCTCATAAACGATTCTTGCATCTGTATCAAGCTGATTACTTAATTCTCGCTTTGCTTGTTCAATTCCTTTTTCAACAGCTTCTTTTTCTGATCTTTGCTCCTCGATTGTGCGCTTTTCAAACATTGTTTCCGAAACTACATTTATAGGTAATTTCCAACGAAAAAAGTGAAGAGTTGTTTCTTCTGTTATTGAATAAGTTTCAGTATAGTCTTCCTTAAATATTCCCCAAATAGGTACCGTTACTTTTCCTAACCTTAGTTTATAATGACGATCCTTGTTACCTGTTAATGTTTCATGATGGGCTGTCATTGGAACAGTAACCTCACTTTGATACCAGGTTTCTGCAATGATCTCCCCTTCGGCCCGGATTTTTTGATCTGCCTCTTTTTTCTGTTCTTCCTCTTTATCATCTTTTTCCTTATCCTCATTTTCATTCTTCTGTTCACCTATTATTCCGGATACGAGTATGTCTCCTTTTTTGACAATTTGGTGAACTTTCACGACTGGTTGTCCAGATTCAACCATCATTTGAATAATTTCACCGTCTTTTGCTGCAACTAAATGTTGGGGACTTTTTTCTTCGGTTTGATCAACTACCGTCTTTTCAACCCCTTGTACAATATAAGTTGTCCCTCTTTTTTCAATACCAACCCACATTAAATCTTTAATATCCCGTATGAGGCTTCGCTCAATATGTTCTAAGGGGTCTACTCTATATTTTAACGTTCCTTCCTTTAATCCGTATTTATTCAATTCCAACTCAATTTCATGGCGAATTTCTTCATTAACCCCCACGACTTTTACGTTCCAAACCATATTAGAGACGAACAAAATCAATAAACAGGCTAGAGTGATGCCGAGAGCTACAGGGCGATGTGTACGCATACGTGCAAAAAAGAAAGGGATCCCGAATTTCCCTTCGAACGAGATTTTAAAGTGGGTGTTTCTTCGTATCTGTTTTAGTTTTCGTACGTCCTTTATATATACTTTCCCTTTGCACATATTCCCATTAACATGCTGTACATCCCAAATAAAAATATTTTCTTTCATAAGCATGTTTAAAAATAGTTCCGGCCTTCTCCCTTTTATATATATCGTAACGTATCCCTTGAAAAACATTCCTTGCTTATTTTTCACGTATCCCCATCCCCCCAACAGCATTAATGATTCATATATTGGATGTCCATAATTTTCCCTTCAACGATAATTTCTTCCTTGAGCATCGTCTTTAAAACGAAATTTTCCCCGTGAATTTTTACATAACCGTTCGACATTTTCACGACAAGTTCCCGATCCGTAAACGTAACGAGGCCCTTATGGTTCTCGATGTAAGCATGAATTTGTCCTACAGTCGTAATACGAGGTAGCTCAAGTAATACGTCTTCTGGCAAGTGAAATTGCTTAGATGCCCATTGTTTAAATCGACCCCGCCATTTTTCCATAAAACAGCCCCCTTCTCGAATATATATGTATGAAAAAAGCACGAAATGTATCACTACATTCCGTGCTTTCAAAAAAATCATTTTTTTAATTTGTTACGAAACTCATATGGTTGATGAGCTCTAGGTGGGCCTAATACTTCTTTCATAATGAAACTTTCAGTAATTCTTTTGCTGGTTAGTTGTTTTTTCATTGACAAAGAATATTTGCCGCGGAACTCCGGACTTCTCCGGCGATTTGTCGGAAGCTGATTGTCCAACTGCTCAGTTTGAATGCCTTCATTGATCCCAATCTCACTTGTCTCACGAACCTTTTGTTCTCGTTGTTTCGGTTCACGAGTTCTTCTAACAGGACGATCTCGTTCTACGTTCGGTCTCGTATGTACCGGTCCCGTTTGAGGTTGTTGTGATTGAGTTGGTTCTGTTCGCCGTTGAGGGCGTTGACGCTGGTTTTCTTCAGACTTTTTCCCGCCAAATAAACCGGACAAACCTGCAAGTAAAAATAAAATGATAATAAAGTTTTCAAGTATAAACGCAATCAACTGTTCCATTGTGCGTAAACCTCCTTTACGAGGTCGTCATTACTTAGAATCATTGTCATCTTCATCATTTTCATGCTTACTCAATTTACTGATCATGTCACGCATGTCCGTGTCAGCCATTACGTTTTTCAAATTCATATAATCCATTACACCGATATTACCACTTCGTAATGCTTCCGCCATAGCAAGTGGAACTTCTGCTTCAGCTTCCACAACTTTCGCCTGCATTTCTTCTACGCGTGCACGCATTTCTTGTTCTTGTGCCACAGCCATAGCACGACGCTCTTCTGCTTTCGCTTGAGCAATGTTTTTATCCGCTTCCGCTTGGTCGATTTGTAATTCGGCACCAATGTTTTTCCCAATATCAATATCTGCAATATCAATTGATAAAATTTCAAAGGCAGTCCCAGCATCTAATCCTTTAGTCAATACAGTCTGTGAAATGAGATCCGGGTTTTCCAATACTTTATTATGATCGTGGGAACTACCGATTGTTGACACGATACCTTCCCCAACACGTGCAATAATCGTATCCTCGCCAGCACCACCAACTAAGCGCTCAATGTTCGCACGTACTGTAATTCGTGCTTTCGCTTTCACTTCAATACCATCCATCGCTACACCAGCAATAAACGGTGTTTCAATTACTTTTGGGTTAACACTCATTTGTACCGCTTCTAAAACGTCACGACCTGCTAGGTCGATTGCTGCACAACGTTCAAAGCTTAACTCAATGTTAGCACGCTGAGCGGCAATTAATGCATTTACAACACGGTCAATGTTACCACCAGCTAAATAATGGCTCTCTAACTGGTTTGTCGTTACTCCAAGTCCAGCTTTATGCGCTTTGATTAACGGGTTAATCACCATTCGTGGAACAACTCGCCGTAGTCGCATACCTACTAACGTGAAAATACTAATCCGTACTCCAGCAGCTAAAGCGCTAATCCAGAGCATGACTGGTATGAACGTAAATAATACAGCTACTGCAATAATGATAATACCAACTAAAAGAAGTGGAAATAATTCAGTAAGTGTCATCAAAATAACCTCCTTATACATTTATTATGATTCTTTAGCCCTTACTACAATTCTAGAACCCTCTACCTTTACTATTGTAACATGGGAGCCTTCCGAAATATATCCACCTTCTGTGACGACATCTAGCCGTTCATTTTCGAAAAGCGCTGTTCCCGATGGCCTTAAAGGTGTAATAGTCTTTCCTTGCTTACCAATCAATTCGTGACGATTAACTGTACTTACATAACCTTCTTCAGTAGTCGTTGCTTCTTTTAATATTAGATGTCGGAAAAACCCTTTTTCCATCCCAACCGTTTTAAATAAAATGATCGAGACAACAATTGAAACAATTAAGGCTATTCCAATACTTAATGCCATATGTCCAATATCATTACTGGCTAGAAGTAACGAACCAAATATGGCGCCACCTCCAATAAGTCCAAGAATACCTCCAGGAACGAACAGTTCTAATACAATTAAAATAATCCCAAGAAGAAGCAAAATAATTGACTCAAACCCTGCCATCCCAGCGATTAAATGGCCGTAGAAAAAGAGTAATAAAGATGCTAATCCCATCATCCCCGCAAAGCCGAAGCCTGGTGAATATAGCTCAATAATAAACCCTAAGCTTGCAATGGAAAGGAGAATAGGTACGACAACTGGATCAGTAATAAAACGAGCAATTTTTTCTGCAAATGTCGGTTCAATCGTTTCTACCGTTGCTCCTGTTAAGTTAAGGAGTGCGAGTAGTTCTGTACGATTCTCAGCGATGCCTTCTGCATAGCCAACTTCTACAGCTTCCTTCGGGTTTAACGTTAAAAATTTCCCTTCAGGTGCCCGATATTCAGGTAAATCAATCTCTGGATTCGCCATTGCCTCAGCATAGATTGGATCTCGGTTATTCGCTTCAGCAGCTGCAGTCATTGCTGCGATCCATGCTGATTGAGCTTTTTCTTCTGCTGCATTTCCATCAGATGTTATAACTCCTGAAGCTCCCATTGTAGATCCTGGCTTCATGTAAATTGAATCAGTATTAAGTGCGATATAAGACCCGGCAGATAACGCTTGATTTATTATGTAAGCACTGTTCGGAATATCTATGCTTTGCAAAAGTTCCCCGATATGACCAGCTGCATCTACCCGACCACCAGGGGTGTTTATTTCAAAAATAATATGGTCTGCCCCATTTTCCGTAGCACTGTTAATACTTCGATCTAGAAATGCTTCTAAGCCTCGTTCAACATTATTTTCAATAGGAATCACATAAACGAGCTTCCCATTCCCTTCGTTACCTAATATGGAAAGTGGTAAACATATTAAAAATAATAGGAAGAAACCGATTAACCGCACTTTTTTCATCTATTAACCCCCTTTCCTATGTCACCATATATGTATACTTTATCACGAATAAAGTCAAATGAAGATAGCTTTTTCAAATTCGCAAATATTTTTAACGTTTATTTATATAACAAAAAGACTGCCTTTCAGCAGTCTTTTGTTTCTATGACAAGTGCTTCATAACGAGTTGATTGACCTTTGAACCGTCAGCCTTACCTTTTACTTTAGGCATAACAGCACTCATTACTTTTCCCATGTCTTTTTTTGTTTCGGCACCGACTTCATTTATCGTTTGAACGATTACATCTTCTAATTCTTCATCAGATAACTGCTTAGGCATATATTTCTCTAATACCTTTAGTTCATTTTCTAGCTTTTCAGCCAGATCTTTTCTGCCGGCATTTTCAAACTCATGGAGGGAATCATTTCTTTGCTTTAACTCGCGCGATAAAACAGTTATTTCTTGTTCTTCTGTTAAATCTGAACCGAGCTTGATTGCTTCATTTTGTAAAGAGGCTTTAACCATTCGGATAACACTTAGTGTTTCTTTATCCTTTTGCTTTAAAGCTTCCTTCATATCATGATTAAGTTTGTCGAGCAAAGTCAACGTACCTACACCCTCTTCTTATTTTTTACGCTTTCTAGCAGCCTCTGATTTCTTCTTTCTGCGTACGCTTGGTTTTTCATAGTATTCGCGCTTTTTAAACTCGGATAAAGTGCCATTTTTAGAAACTGCACGTCTAAAGCGACGAAGAGCATCTTCTATATTTTCGTTTTTTCGCACACGAGTGGAATTTGACATGCTTTTCCCTCCCTCCAACTGCACAAACAGAATGTCAATGATATGCATTGTTCGATACACATCTTCTAATATTATATAAAAACTACAATGGTTGGTCAACTTTTACTATAAAATAACATCATGAAAAATTATACATGTTTGTCCACCTCGTCCATACAATATATTGAGGTGACAACAATGAACACTATTTTCACGGCGTTTATCGTATATATTGCCCTTTTTCTTTTTGGTCTCGTCATATTAAGAATAGGCATTAAATTATTATCCTATCAAAAAATGAAAATTTGGATTGGGAAGCATACCGCCAACCCATTTAAAGGGTTTTTAGTCGGGGTTATAGCAACCGGGATTATGCAAAGTAGTTCAACCACACTTATTATTCTCATTAGTTTAACCGCAACAGGACTTATTCCGTTTCGAAATACGATTCCGATCATTTTAGGAGCGAATGTTGGGACAACCTTTACCGTAGAACTGTTGGCCTTTTCGAATGACTCGCTTATGTTCTTCTTCTTGTTCTCGGGGTTAATATGTTTGTTTATTTATCGCCAACCGATCTTTGCTGCCGGTTGTATTTCATTTGGGATTGGCACAATATTTGCCGCGATGTATGGATTTGAAAGCTTGGCTGTTCCAATTAAAGAAATGCCGGCAATGACAGATGCCTTGGTACAAGTGGATACTAGTCTAAGTTTAAGCATGTTATTAGGAGTTATTGTAACGGCTATTATTCAATCCTCAAGTGCCTTCACCGGGATTATTATGAGCTTTATGAACGAACATTTATTAAGCATGGATAGTGCGATTGCAATGATACTAGGTTCCAATATTGGAACGTGTTTCACGGCCTTCTTGGCATCTATCGGCAGTATGAAAGAAGCGAAGTGGGTAGCATATGCCCATATTTGGATTAATATTTTAGGTGTCATTATGTTTTGGCCTTTCATACACTTACTGGTAAATATATCTGAACATTTATCTATTTATCCGGACCGGCAACTAGCACACGCCTCTTTTATCTTCAACTTTATTGTTAGTATAGTTTTATTACCATTTATTAAACAAATTAGTAGTCTAGCAAAATTACCTTACCGAACATAAGCATAACGAGAAAACCAACACCTCGTGTTGGTTTCTTTAATATGTTTCGTTGCTTTGTCCCCCAGTAACAATATCAACACCTGCACTAGCTCCAATACGTGTTGCGCCTGCTTCAATCATGGCCTCTGCATCTGCTTGATTTCGGACACCTCCAGATGCTTTCACTCCCATTTCCGGTCCAACCGTCTGCCGCATTAACGTAATATCCTCGACAGTTGCTCCACCACCGGAAAAGCCTGTAGATGTTTTCACAAAATCAGCTCCTGCCGCTTTTGCTAACTGACAAGCTGTCCGTTTTTCATCATCCGTAAGAAGAGAAGTCTCAATAATCACTTTGACAAGGGCTTTCCCATTTGCTGCATCTACAACGGCCTGTATATCCTGTTGTACAACGTCGTGATCACCACTTTTGAGCGCCCCGACATTAATGACCATATCTACCTCTTCTGCCCCTTGTTCAATTGTAAGCCGTGTCTCAAACGATTTCACTTCCGTAGTCGTAGCTCCAAGGGGAAAGCCAATCACCGTACAAACTTTCACATCTGTTTCCTTCAGACTCTCATAACAATATCTTACCCAATGAGGATTCACACAAACAGAAGCAAATCCATATTCCCGCGCTTCTTCACATAATTCAAATATTTGATTGGCGGTCGTATTTGGTTTCAGTAACGTGTGATCAATATATTTCGCTAGATTGTTGTCCATAAGGTTCTTCCTTTCCATCATAATGTATCGCATACATCATAGCATGTTATATATTAAAATGCGAAAAAACCCAGCTTTTTATAAGCTGGGTACATCATTATGAGATTTTTTCTGTTATCATTTCGTCTTCCATTACACGAACGAATTGCCCTTCGTTAAACGGATAGCCTGCTTTTGTTATTTTCACTTTCACTATTTTCCCAATCATATCTTCAGTTCCAGCGAATTTAACCTTCAAGTAGTTATCGGTGTAACCGACAAGCATACCTTCATCTAAATCACCTTTATAACGTTCCTCTGGAATGACTTCCAAAACTTCCTCTTCATAGAGAGATGCGTATTCTTTTGCAAGTTGATTTGAGAGTTCGATTAACTTGTGGACACGATCATTTTTCGTATCATCATCAATTTGGTTATCCATTCGTGCTGCAGGTGTTCCTGTTCGCTTCGAATACGGGAAGACGTGTAGCTCTGAATAGCCAATATCTTGTATAAAGTGATATGTTTCCATAAATTCTTCTTCAGTTTCACCAGGGAAGCCAACAATTACATCTGATGTAATTGCCAATCCTGGTAATGCTTTACGAATTTTTTCAACCTTTTCTTTATAAAATTGTGCAGAGTATTTTCGACGCATACGTTTTAACACTGTGTCTGATCCAGATTGAAGGGGAACATGCAAGTGGCGAACAATCTTCTCTGATTTGTCCAGCACTTCAATTACCTCATCTGTAATTTGACTCGCCTCAATGGAGGATATACGAATACGTTTTAATCCTTTTACATTTTCCTCAAGGGCTCTCAATAGTTTGGCAAAGTTATAATCTTTCATGTCTTCACCATATCCAGCAGTATGGATACCAGTTAATACAATCTCTTTATAACCAGCGTCAACGAGTTGTTGAGCTTGTTTCAATACGTCCTCCGGCTTACGGGAACGAAGCAGACCACGAGCCCATGGAATAATACAGAACGTGCAGAAATTGTTACAGCCCTCTTGAATCTTTAATGATGCTCGAGTTCGGTCTGTAAATGCTGGCACTTCTAACTCTTCATATACACGCGTTTTCATAATGTTCGTGACACCATTTATCGGTTGGCGTTCTTGTTTGTATTGCTCAATATAATCAAGCATCTTTTTTCGATCTTGTGTACCTACTACTACATCTACACCTGGAATTTCTAAAATTTCACCTGGAGATGTTTGCGCGTAACATCCAGTGACACAGATTACAGCATCTGGATTTTTGCGGATCGCACGACGTATAACTTGTCGACTTTTTTTATCACCTGTATTTGTCACAGTACATGTATTAATAACGTAAACATCAGATTGTTTTTCAAAGTCCACCCGCTCATAGCCATTCGTTTTGAATACTTGCCAGATTCCCTCGGTTTCATAGTGGTTAACTTTACAACCTAATGTGTGAAAGGCTACAGTTGCCATTTGGTCACCCCAATTCTTCAAATTGATAAGATAAAATCGATAAAAAGTACAAAGAAGCTGTTTCTGTACGTAAAATACGAGGGCCTAAACGAACAAATGAAAAATTAGCTTCCTTTAAACTCACTAATTCATTTGACGAAAAGCCGCCCTCTGGCCCAATAACTAATAATATATGGTCACCTTTACGGATTTGTCCTATTGCATCACTAAGTAAAGAAGGGTTGCTCGTTTTCGCCTCTTCTTCACTAGCTACGAGCTTCACCTGATATTCTGACGAATGCATAATCGTTTCGAGTGATTGAACAGAATGAATGAAAGGTATTTTTGTTCGATGGGATTGTTCGCTAGCTTCTTTTGCAATTTTTTCTAAACGCTGCCCTTTTTTCTTTGCTTTTTGGTCATTCCACTTCACAATCGAGCGTTCTCCATGATATGGAATAAAGGCTGTTGCACCTAGTTCAGTTCCTTTTTGCACGATATAATCAAGCTTGTCTCCTTTCGGTAAAGCTTGGGCTATCGTAATTTGAACAGGTAATTCCTTATTTTCATTTAACCATTCTACTACAGAACAAAGCACTTGTTCACTGGTTATATTTTCAATTTTACATCGGGCAACACGTCCATCTGTATGACAACAAATAATTTCATCTTCTGGTTGCATACGCATGACGTTTACGATGTGATGTGCATCCTCTTTCGTAATCGTAACGACGTCTCCGTTCCATCCTTCGTTTGGAATAAAATATCGTTGCATAACTTGCACCTGCTTTCTTATCCCAAAGGCTTCTTAGCAATGATTGATATCCAGTCTTCCATTTGATTCACTTCAACAATTTGAAAGCCGGCTTTTTCCATTTCATCTCGCACCACTTGCTTTTTACCTTGAATAATTCCTGATGTAATAAAGGTCCCACCTGATTTCAACGTTTTAAAGGCATCGTCAACAAACTGAACAATGACTTCTGCCAAAATATTCGACACAATGATATCTGGTTGTATGTGTACACCCTTTAATAAATCATTTTGCTGAGCGTTGATTCTTCCATCTACTTTGTTTAATTTTGCATTAATTGTTGTGCTCTTTACTGCAATATCATCTAAGTCAAAGGCATAGACGCGGTCAGCCCCAAGTTTAATAGCAGCGATGCTTAAAACTCCAGAACCGGAACCTACGTCTATTACCGTATCATTACCTTTCACATACTGTTCTAATGCTTGTAAACTTAACACGGTAGTTGGGTGTGTTCCTGTTCCAAACGCCATACCAGGGTCGAGTTCGATTATAATCTCATCACTACTAACCTTTTCATACTCTTCCCAAGTAGGGGTAATGGTAATCTTTTCAGAGATTTTCACAGGTTTATAGTACTTTTTCCATGCCGTTGCCCACTCTTCTTCATTAACTTCGCTAATCGTAACGTTATTGCGGCCAATATCAATGTTGTATTTCATCAAATTGCTTATCGCTTCTTTAATTTCGTCAACAGTTTCCCCTAAGAAACTATTCACGGGTAAATAACCCTTAATATAAACACCTTCATCGGGGTAATCTTCGGGGTCTAGCTCAAAAACTTCTCCAAAAATAGAAGCGCGATCCTTCACCAAGTCAGTAGCATCCTCTATAACAACACCACTAGCTCCCGCCTCGTGAAGAATATTTGATATCGGTTCAACCGCTTCATTTGTTGTATGAATACAAACCTCAGACCATTTCAAAGGAATCAACTCACTTTTTATTTTTTACGCATCACCTTTAAACGCCCTCTTCATTCTTTGAAACAAACTATCGTGCTGCTCGTCTAAAGTTTCGTTACCACCTATATCGTTAAACTGACGAAGAAGTTCTTTCTGCTTATCAGACAGATGCTTTGGTGTAACTACTTTGACCATTATATGCTGGTCTCCATGCCCTCGGCCATGAACATTCGGTACACCTTTACCTTTCAAACGGAAATGTGTCCCTGTTTGTGTACCTGCTGGTATCTTCAACTTTACTCGGCCGTGAACCGTCGGTACTTCGACCTCATCACCTAGTGCTGCTTGCGCAAACGTCAGTGGTAGTTCACAAAAGATGTCGTCTCCTTCACGCTCGAAAAACTCATGGCGACGTACACGTACAACTACATATAAATCACCTGGAGGTCCACCGTTCACACCTGGATCTCCTTTACCAGAAATACGAATTTGCTGACCCTCGTCGATACCTGCTGGTATATTGATGTGGATTTTAGAACGTTTTTTCACTTTTCCGTCTCCACCACATGTTCGGCATTTATCTTTTATCAGTTTTCCTGAACCTTGACAGTGATGACACACTCTTCGATTTACGACACGACCAAATGGCGTGTTTTGTTCTTCATTTAACTGTCCTGCTCCATGACAGTGTGGGCATGTTTCCGGTTTTGTACCAGGTTTAGCACCTGAACCGTTACAAGTTTCACAAGACTCTTCTTTTGGAATCTCAATATCTGTTTCTTTTCCAAATACCGCTTCCTCAAATGTTAAGTCCATTGTATATTGTAAATCGGCACCTTTTCTAGGTGCATTTGGATCTCTTCTACGTCCTCCTCCACCGAAGAACATGTCAAATATATCACCGAAGTCGCCAAAGCCTTCGCCACCAAATCCACCGAAGCCTTGACCACCCGCACCCTGTGGACCTGCATGACCAAACTGATCATACTGGGCACGTTTTTGTTCGTTACTCAATACTTCATATGCCTCTTTTACTTCCTTAAATTTATCCTGTGCATTTTCCTCTTTGCTCACATCAGGATGATATTTTCGCGCTAACTTTCGATATGCTTTTTTGATCTCCTCTTTCGATGCATCTTGCGAAACACCGAGTACGTCATAATAGTCTCTCTTACTCAATTGAAAATCACGCTCCCGCAACTACTAACATAAAGTTTATCATAACATTCGTGAAGGAATGAGTGCAATCTCTCCCTACCATGAACCTTCGTGAAAAAAGTCAAAGCCAAGAAATTCCTGACTTTGACTTTTCTACTCTTTATCTTACCGTTATTACTTATTTTTTGTCGTTCTCGTTTACTTCTTCATAATCTGCATCTACTACGTTGTCTTCTGTTTGTCCTTCTCCTCCAGCATCACCTTGCTGAGCTTCGGCTTGCTGTTGAGCTTGTTCATAAAGCTTTACAGAAAGTTGTTGTACTTGTTCTTGTAGAGCTTCTTTCTTCGCTTTAATATCTTCCAGGTCTTCGCCTTCTAACGCTTTTTTCAATGCTTCTTTTGCTTCTTCAGCCTTTGCTTTCTCGTCTTCAGAAACATTATCGCCTAAATCTTTTATTGTTTTATCTGTAGTAAATACTAGCTGATCTGCTTCGTTACGCAGTTCAACTTCTTCTCTACGTTTTTTATCTGCTTCTGCGTTTTCTTCAGCTTCTTTTACCATTTGTTCAACTTCTTCCTCGGATAGACCAGAAGAAGATTTAATTGTAATAGACTGTTCTTTGTTTGTTCCTAAGTCTTTAGCACGAACATTCACAATACCATTTGCATCAATATCGAAGGAAACTTCGATTTGTGGAACACCACGTGGTGCTGGTGGAATATCCGTTAACTGGAAACGGCCTAATGTTTTGTTATCTGCAGCCATTTCTCTTTCCCCTTGTAGTACGTGAATGTCTACAGCTGTTTGATTATCTGCAGCTGTTGAGAACACTTGGGAATGACTTGTTGGGATTGTTGTATTACGTTCGATTAACTTCGTAAATACGCCTCCCATTGTTTCAATACCTAATGAAAGTGGTGTAACGTCTAATAGTACTACATCTTTAACGTCACCTTGAAGTACGCCACCTTGAATAGCTGCACCTAGTGCTACTACTTCATCAGGGTTAACGCCTTTAGATGGGTCTTTTCCTACCTCTTTCTTAATCGCATCTTGTACTGCTGGAATGCGGGTAGAACCACCTACAAGAATTACTTTATCAATGTCACTTGCTGATAAGTCAGCGTCACGCAATGCTTGACGTGTAGGTGCCATTGTACGCTCTACTAAATCAGCAGAAAGCTCCTCGAACTTCGCTCTCGTCAAGTTCATTTCAAGGTGAAGCGGACCTGCTTCCCCAGCTGTAATGAATGGGAGAGAAATTTGTGTTTGTGCAACACCAGACAAGTCTTTTTTCGCTTTTTCTGCAGCGTCTTTTAAGCGCTGTAACGCCATTTTATCTTTAGAAAGGTCAATGCCGTTTTCTTTTTTAAATTCTGCTACCATATGGTCGATGATCACTTGGTCAAAGTCATCTCCACCTAAACGGTTGTCCCCGGCTGTAGATACAACTTCAAATGTACCGTCTCCAATATCAAGAATGGATACGTCGAATGTACCTCCACCTAGGTCATAAACTAATACCGTTTGATCTTCATCTTTATCAATACCATATGCCAATGCTGCAGCAGTAGGCTCGTTAATAATTCTTTCTACTTCAAGTCCAGCAATTTTACCAGCATCTTTCGTCGCTTGACGTTCAGCATCGTTGAAGTAGGCAGGTACTGTAATTACTGCTTTTTCTACTGTTTCACCAAGATAATCTTCCGCATATGATTTTATATGTTGCAAAATAATAGCTGAAATTTCTTGTGGTGTATAATCTTTACCTTCAACGTCTACTTTATAGTCTGTACCCATATGACGTTTAATCGAAATAATCGTGTTAGGGTTCGTGATAGCCTGTCTTTTGGCTACTTCACCTACTTGACGCTCCCCATTCTTAAATGCAACGACAGATGGAGTTGTACGGTTACCCTCCGGGTTCGGAATTACCTTGGCTTCGCCACCTTCCATTACTGCCACACATGAGTTTGTTGTTCCTAAATCAATACCAATAATTTTACTCATTTTAGAAGTTCCTCCTTACACAATTTATGTAATATCAAGATTGATTAACTTTTACCATGGCTGGTCGTATTACTCGGTCTTTTAATTTGTAGCCCTTTTGCAACTCTTCCACAACTTCATTGTCATCCTTATCAGCTTCTGATGCTTGCATCACTGCTTGATGTAAATGCGGATCGAATTGTTCTCCAACAGTTGCAATTTCTTCTAACCCTTCTTTTTCCAGAGCCTGCTTCAGCTGGCGGTACACCATCTCTACTCCTTCAACAAAGCCTTGTGAATTGTCGCTTTGTTCTGTTTGAAGAGCACGCTCAAAATTATCTAAAACAGGAAGCAACTCTGTCATAACAGATTGTGATTTATATTTTAAATCCTGTTCTTTTTCCTTTTTCATTCTTTTACGGAAATTATCAAAATCCGCCTGTGTTCGAACGAGTTTATCTTGTAAAGTCGCATTGTCTTCCTGAAGTTGTTCCATTTCTTGTTTTAGAGCATCTAGTTCAGTAGTTTCAGCGTCAGCGGCAGATTCACTAGCTTCTACCTCTTCTGGCACTGTTTCTTCTACTACATTTTCTTGTACGTCTTTTTCCTCCATAGTAGGTCACCTCCTCTATTTCTTTCCTGTGGAAACATACCGTAAAAAAATATATCATGCATTGATTGAAAACAAAAACAATACACAAAGAAAGGGATGGGGAATTGTTACTCCCCATCTGTAACAACTATTTCCTTGATTATTTGTTTTGATACCATGCTTTAAATGATTTTGACATTTGGTCTGATAATACATTGAGTAATGAAATGACTTTTGAATATTCCATTCTCGTCGGTCCTAACAGGGCGATAGTACCCATTTGTTTTTCACCAATGGAATATGTAGCTGTAATTAAACTACATTCCTGCATCGCCTCATGCTCATTCTCAGTTCCAATTGTCACATTGATTCCGTCATTTTGTGCCCTTAATAACGGGGCAATTAAATTTTCTTCTTCAATGATGGAATATAATGTACGCACCTTTTCAAAATCTTTAAACTCCGGCTGCATCATAATGTTCGTTTTCCCACCTACATATAACATGGTAGGCTGCTCATCAAATAACGCTGCCTGGATAGCATGATAGTTATGTTTAAAGTTGTTCGAATGTTTTCGAACGATCTTTAACACTTCGTTTTCAATTTTTTCTTGTAGTTGAACAATCGGTACGCCACGTAACTTTTCATTTAAAATGTTAACAGTCTTTTCCAACTCCGCAGAATCTAAGTCTACAGGTACAGAAAAGGATCGATGTTCAACGTGCCCTGTATCTGTCACAAGGATAGCTACTGCTGAATTAGCGTTTAACGGCAAAATTTGCAGTTGCTTTAATCTAGTCTCAAACACTTCAGGCCCCAGTATAATCGACGTATAATTTGTCAAGTCGGATAATACTTGTGCTGACTTTTTGACAATTCGCTCAAGTTCCAACATCCGTTCGCCAAAGGCTTTTTGAATAAGGTGAGCCTCTTGCTTCGATATGTTAAAGGGTGACATTAAATGATCGACATAAAAACGATAACCTTTTTCAGATGGCACACGCCCGGAAGAGGAATGGGTCTTTTCTAAGAAGCCCATATCTTCTAAGTCAGCCATTTCATTTCGTATCGTAGCAGAACTATACGATACATCATCTTTTTTTGAAATGGCTCTCGAACCAATTGGTTGTGCAGTATGAATAAAGTCATTAACGATGACTTGTAAAATTTGCAACTGTCTATCTGTCAACAACATAATCACCTCTGTTAGCACTCTGTATTATTGAGTGCTAAATCTAATAATAAATTATCAAAAGCCATTCTACATGTCAACGTATGTGATTATTGAAAAGAGATATTTTCATCTAAAAGGAAGTGACTAAATGCTTCATTTCCAAATAACCTGCCATCATTGGTTAAACGAATCCAATCTCCCTCCTCTTCAATCCAACCTTTTTCCTTTAGTACTTGAATGTCTTCTCCAAACACATCATGAATAGACATTTTATATTTTTTGTGAAATCGTACTTTTGATACACCTTGTGCTTTACGTAATCCGAGGAACATTTCTTCTTCTATTTTTTCCTTCTTTGTTACAATTTCTTCATGTAAAGCCGGCTTTTTTCCTTGTTTCACTTCTTGAATGTAATGTTTTACCGGGCGAACATTCACAATTCGTCTTCCTGGCAGGTATCCATGTGCCCCTGCTCCAAATCCATAATAGTATGCATTATCCCAATATGTTAAATTATGCTTGCTTTCGTACCCTTGTTTTGCAAAATTACTAATTTCATATTGGTATAAGCCGTTGTTTTCCATTTTCCTTTTTAGCGTATGATACATTTGCGCTTCTTCTTCCTCTGGGGGCTTTTGTAGTTTACCTTTTTGGTAACGCAAATAAAAAACGGTTTTCGGTTCAATTTGTAGAGAATAAGCTGAATAATGTGGTAAATGAAAAGCGATTGCATCATCCAACGTTTTTTCAAATTGCGCCATCGTTTGGTCTGGTAATCCATAAATAAAATCCATACTAATGTTCGTCAAGTTAGCACGTTGCAGTTGCTCTACAGTATGGTGAACGTCTTTTACTCGATGGTTGCGGTTAAGCATTTGCAAGAATTGGTCATCCAACACTTGGACTCCTAGTGAAATACGATCAACTCCATATTCGTTCAACATTCCCATTTTTTCAACGGAAAACTCACCTGGATTTGCTTCTACCGTATATTCCTCACATTGCTCTACGTTAAAGTATGTTTGAACTGTCTTCAACAACTTACGAAATTGCTCGTCATTTAGGCTTGTAGGAGTACCTCCACCAATGTAAATAGTTCGCACTGTTTGCTTCGTGTCCCCAACATATAACCGTATCTCTTGCTCTAATGCTTCTAAATATTGTTCCGCCAAGGCTGAATTGTAATAGATTTTTGTAAAATCACAGTAGTAACATATTTCGTGACAGAACGGAATATGAATATATACGGATTCTACTTGTTTCATGAAATCCACTCACTTTCGAACGTGGAAAACCGCAAGAGATTCTCTCGCGGTTTTCTTTATTTAATCATCATCCATTTGTAGTACTGACATGAACGCTTCTTGAGGTACTTCAACTTTTCCAACCATCTTCATTCGTTTTTTACCTTCTTTTTGTTTCTCCAGCAACTTACGCTTACGGGAAATATCCCCACCATAGCATTTAGAGAGTACGTTTTTCCGCATCGCTTTAATATTTGAGCGGGCTACGATTTTATTCCCAACCGCTGCTTGTACGGGTACTTCAAAGTGTTGTCTCGGAATAAGCTCCTTTAACTTTTCTACAATTGCCTTACCACGTTCGAAAGCAAATTCTCTGTGGACAATGAAGGATAGGGCATCAATTTGCTCACCATTTAATAAAATATCCATTTTAACAAGATTAGATGGTAAGTAGCCTTTTAATTCATAATCAAATGAAGCATAACCTTTCGTTTGGGACTTTAATTGATCAAAGAAATTATAAACAATCTCAGCTAACGGGATGTTATATATAATATTCACTCGATTTTCATCCATATATTGCATATCTACATATTCGCCACGTTTTTTCTGACAAATTTCCATTACCGCGCCTACATAATCATTGGGCACCATAATCGTTGCTTGAACATATGGTTCACGAATTTCCTTAATTTCTTGTGGATCCGGTAGCAATGAAGGGTTTTCAACATTAATTTCTTTATCATCAGTTAATTGCACTTCATAAATTACACTTGGTGCTGTTGTAATGAGTTCAATGTTAAATTCCCGTTCAATCCGCTCCTGAATAATTTCCATATGGAGTAAACCTAAAAATCCACAACGGAACCCAAATCCAAGCGCTTGCGAAGTTTCTGCCTCATACTGTAATGACGAATCGTTAAGTTCTAACCGTTCCAGCGCCTCTCGAAGATCGTTATATTTATTGGCGTCTACAGGAAACATCCCACAATAAACCATAGGGTTTAATCGCTTATATCCAGGCAACGGTTTGCTAGCTGGATTGGATGCTTTTGTAATTGTATCACCAACTCGAGAATCGCCGACATTTTTAATGGAGGCCGTTAAATAGCCAACATCACCTACAGACAGTTCTTTTTTCGGTATCGGCTTCGGAGTAAATACACCAACTTCGTTCACTTCAAATTCCTTCCCTGTAGCCATCATCTTAATACGGTCGCCAACTTTTACCGATCCTTCTTTGACACATGTATAAGCAACAACACCGCGATATGGATCATATAGAGAATCAAAAATAAGCGCTTTTAATGGCTCTTCTTGCTTACCTGCAGGTGGTGGAATATCTTCTACGATACGCTCTAAAATTTCATCAATACCAATTCCTGATTTTGCCGAAGCCAGGATGGCATCATCTGCATCAATCCCGATCACATCTTCAATTTCTTGTTTCACTCGATCAGGATCAGCACTCGGTAAATCGATTTTATTGATTACAGGTATAATCTCAAGGTCATTATCAAGAGCCAAATATACGTTAGCTAACGTTTGGGCTTCAATCCCTTGGGCTGCATCTACGACTAAAATTGCTCCTTCACATGCGGCTAAACTTCTAGATACTTCATATGTGAAATCCACATGTCCAGGAGTATCAATTAAATGAAACGTATAATCTTCACCGTTTTTTGCACTATATTCAAGTTGTACCGCATTAAGTTTAATAGTGATTCCACGTTCCCGTTCCAAGTCCATTGCATCTAAAAACTGCTCTTTCATTTCTCTTTGGGATAACGCATTTGTCCGTTCTAATATTCGATCCGCAAGTGTTGATTTCCCATGATCAATGTGTGCAATGATCGAAAAGTTGCGGATATTTTTCTGTTTTTTATTCGACAAGTCCATCACTCCTGTTTTTTCACCAACAATTAGCTAGCATTGATTATAGCAATAGGGGTAGGATTATTCAATGGAAATCAATTAGAGTGTTTGTTGAAACAGAAAAACGGCAATCCCCATTGCCGCTTTCTACATCCTATATATCTTTTCTGTCAGTTGATAAACGCTTTCAATCATTTTATTGTAAACCCATTTGACACCCTTCTCCACAGTGGTTGCTACTTTTTCAGTAAAATGGCTCTCCTTCACTTTTTGGTAGTCCAGTCGTTTCTCACCTAAAGAAAGTTGTTCGATTGACTGTCCCAAAACTTCCACTTCTATATTATCATTGTCACTCTCAATCGTTTTCACCGCATCATAGGAGTCTACATTGTCACCGCGAATTTTGTTCATCCCTTTACCCGCCTGGTCAAATCCAACAATAACGCCACCTAAAAATAAGATTAACATAAGAAAGAATAAGATTGTGAATCTTACCATATTATACCCCCCATTTATCCGTCGACTCGTTCAGCTTGCCAATAATATTCACTAAACACTTCTGCAAATACGTCTGCTGTACGATAAACCTCACTCAAATGATTTTCAACTCCACCCATCTCAACTAAAATAGCGCGAGTTGATAAATCTTGATTATATTTACCGTCAACCCCAACACCTTTTTTCGTAATTACCCCTCTACTAATTCCGGGATATTTTTCATCTAATCTCTCATGGAGTTCAGTAGCCAGTTTTAAGTTCTCTTCATATTGCTCATGCTCCGCACCAATCACGAAAAAGATCCGTCCATAATTTTCACCGTTAATTTCCTTTGTTGTTTTGGCTCTCGGTTGTGCATCACGGTGGAAGTCAAAAATAAATTGTAGATGCTCATTCGACTTTAATGCGTTTTGAACAACTGGTCTTGAGGCACGATACGAGTCCCCGTACGTCCAACTGTTTTCTAACAAAATATCATAGATATCCGTATCGTCATGAATAGCTCCAATCCCGTAATTTTTTAGACTAGAAGCAAACCGCTCGTTCACTAGGGTAATATTAACTTCAGAGTGCATCGCAGCATTAGCTGCTGTTCCTTCTGGTAAATGTGGCAGGAATGATTCCCGGTTATGAGTTGAATAAACTAGGACTACGTTTCTCCCCTCAGTCGTTAAATCAGGTTGTTCATCATTGTTCGGTGCACTCGGTGGTGCTGGTTCTTCTTCCATTCCTACGTTAGCCTCCGGTTCTTCCTGTAATGCTTCTGGAGGTGGTGCTGATTCAATAGGTAAGTTTGTATAGTCTGTCCCTTCACCTGCTACAATAATTTCACTATCAAAAAATTCGAACCCTGGCAATTCCCTACCGAGCAATGATCTTGAATCATCGGGTTTCACGTTAATTGCAGTCTGGAATAGTATAGGAGACAATTTGATCTCTTCCACATCGTCTGGAAGCGCGTGCTCATATAAACGATTTTCAAAATGAAAGAAATATAAAAACGAAGAGCCGTTTACATCATTTGTCCAATTCGACACTTCCGCTGAAGATAGCCGGTATGAAGGATTCATAGAAGTTAACAGTCCTATGAACAGAAATAATATTGCTATACTTACAATGAGAAAGAGTAGACCTTGATAGATTTGTTTGACGCACTTAAATACTTCGTCCCGTTTACGTTTTGGCATGGTTCTATCCTCCGAATCATTTCTAGTATCTCTACTAAACGTTATGGTAGTGATTCGAAAAATAGAACCTTCTTTTTTATTTCGTATAGTCTTCCATATTTTCTTCCGTTACTGCAGTGTGAAGCGCACCATTAATTCCTGAAGCAATGAGCTCTGCCATATCCTCTATAAAACCATCTACTTCTTTTGGTGTAACCATCAAATTATGACCTAACGGTGTTAACACTTCTTGAATTAATCTTCGTTTCTCTTGATCAGATAATTGGCCTACAATCCCTAAAAATTGTTTCCGTTGATCATCTTCAGGTAAGTCTTCCTCGGTAAGCACTCGACGTTCACCAAATGTCATTCCTGCCGGGACTAATGATCTTGAAGGCTTTCCTTCATCTTTAATTTCTCTACCAAAATGTTTCAAAATAAAGTCAATCGTGTCACTTGTAATCGTCACAGCATCAACAACTGTTGGGACACCGATTGAGATTACCGGAATACCTAACGTTTCTTTGCTTAACTCCTTACGTTTGTTGCCTACACCTGAACCGGGATGTATACCTGTATCTGATACTTGAATCGTCGCATTGACTCGCTCGATTGAACGGGAAGCAAGTGCATCGATAGCTATAACAAAATCAGGCTTTACCTTTTTTACGATTCCCAATATAATATCACTCGTTTCAATACCTGTTAGCCCCATGACGCCAGGAGATATAGCCGAAACTGGACGATATCCTTCTGACACTTGCTCTGGCTGAAGAGCAAATAAATGGCTTGTCACAAGCATCCGTTCTACCGACATCGGTCCTAATGCATCAGGAGTGACTTGCCAGTTTCCTAATCCGACAATTAAGCAGGTCGCATCCTTTTTAATATTACTTTTATCCAAAAAGCGTTCAAGTTCTTTTGCCAGACGGCTGGCCGTCTCTTTTCTCATTTTTGTATCTTGTCTCCGAATACTTTGTGTTTCCAATGTTAAATAAGAACCTGCTTTCTTGCCTATCGCTTCCGACCCTTCTTCATCTATCTCAACATATGTAATTTTTAAATCTCCATCTTTTCTTTCGTCAATTTTGACACCTTTAATATCGGTTTCCTTTTGTTGGTCTCGCTCTTGTTGTTCAACAAACATTTCCCTTGCCTCAACTGCTAAGTCCGTACGTACTTGATATTTTTCTTCATTATTCATCCATTACCCCTCCATTCTTTCTTAAAGGTTTTCCATTCATAGGTTGTTTTATACGACAAGAAAACTTTCTTTACACTTTCTATTGAAAACTTATTTTTGCTTTGGTAAAATGTCTTTTGTTAAACGCTAGGAAAGTGCACTGCTTTCAGGAGGTGAAAAACATGCCAAACATTAAATCTGCAATTAAACGTGTGAAAAAGAATGACGACAATCGCGGACGTAACCAGTCTGTTAAAGCTGAAATGCGTTCAGCCGTTAAGCGCGTAGAAAGCCTTGTAGCTCAAAACAATGCTGAAACAGCAAAGTCTGAATTACAAGTAGCTGTAAAAAAGATTGATAAAGCTGTACAAAAAGGGCTTCTTCATAAAAATAACGGAGATCGTAAGAAATCCAACCTTTCAAAAAAAGTAAACAAACTTAACGCGTAATGAGAAAAAACGATCCTAAATGGATCGTTTTTTGTTTATTTATCATTTCCTTTTTCGCAATTCCGTAATACGGTATAAGAGAATTTCAAAGGCTAGTTGTTTCTCCATTTGCCCTTTTTTCATTTGTTCATCCGCTTCCGTTAACAGCTGCATAATTTCATATAATTGTTGTTGAGTAAAATATGACTCCCGTTGCATCGCCATTTTTACAGCAAACGGATGTACCTTCACTTGACTAGCAATTTGTTGACGGGTATAACCTTGTCTTTTAAGCAGTTTACATTGCAATATTAAACGAAGCTGTGAGGCAAAAAGAGCTAACAAGGCAATTGGTTCCTCATTTTGTTTCATCAAGTCTTTAAACAAGGTAATGGCCTTTTCTAACTTTTGGTTCAAAACAGCATCAACCATTTTAAAGGCTGACGTTTCCCCGTGTTGTGATACGATACTTTCGACCATATCTTTTGTAATCTGTTTCTCATCGCCTGCATACAAAGAAACCTTTTCTAACTCCTGTTTTATGGCAAATAAGTTGGTTCCTACTTCTTCCATTAAAACATTCATCGCATCATGATCCATATGTATATCCAGATTGTTACAAATCATGTTTACCCATTGGCTTAAATCCTTTTCTTTTGGTTGTTCACAGTGAACAACCTTGCCACTATTTTTTAATAATTTCACGATTTTTTTCCGTTCATCAATTTTTTCATACGGTGCAACAAATATAATAACCGTATGATCTACTGGGTTTTGCAAGTAGGCTTCCAAATGCTTTGTATCATGCTCTACCTTCGTTTTATCAGGTTTCGCTTTAAAGATTGCAGCATTTTTTATGACCAGTACCTTTCGTTCACTTATAAAAGGAATGGTTTCCGCATCAAGTAATGCCTCTTGAATCGGAGTATCATCTAAATCTTCTATTGATAAGTTCATATCATCTATTTCTTCTCCTAATGTATAGCGGATTACCCTTTTTTGAAAATCTTGTATTAAAAATGAATCATTACCAAATAATAAATATACGGGTGCAATTGAACTTTTTTTCAGTTCTTTAACTGCACTTACATATGACATATGTTCACCCCATTTCTTGATACCTTTATCGTAAATCGGATGAGAAAAAAGGACAAGTTTTTTTCTTATGTAAATCAAGAGGGGAATGGAAAACCATCCCCCCCAAATCTATATGAACGTTGGAAATGCAGCCCCGGGAATCTGTATTTCCAACGATGTTCGTTTCATTTTTATGGTGTCTAGAAATGGGGGATATTATATGTGTTAAGTCTTGACAAAGAAGGATATGGTAAGGATTTATGAAAAATTGGCAAACATATAGATTTTTTTTTCGGAATCACGTATACTAATGAAAGATATAGGAGGGGTAGTCGTGAACGAATTTGAAAAAGAAGTTCAATCAGAAAACCACGATGTAGTTGATTCCGTTAAAGGATTTTTCTCAGCGTTTATTTTCTTTATGCTTATCTTCTTTATTGGAACAATTTTTGAAATGTTCACCCTATAATAAGTACGTTACATAAAGAGAGACTGTATCTACAGTCTCTCTTTTTTCATCTAACGTATCTTATGGGTAAAAAGGATAAAATGTTCCTTCCTTCTCAGTAAATTTATACATAATTGCACCATTTTCATCCGTTCGAAACACTTCCACACCTGCATTCTTTAAACGGGCAAGCACCTCCTCTGAAGGGTGACCATACCGATTCCCCCTCCCTACAGAGATTAAGGCAACTTTTGGATTGACTTGTTTTATCCACTTTTCCGAGGTGGAATATTTACTCCCATGATGTGCAACCTTTAATACATCAACTGTTAGACTTGGATACCGTTCCATCAACTCTTCTTCCACAGTAAAGCCAATATCTCCAGTCAAAAGAAATGTTTGGCCGCCTAACAAAGCGCTAATGACAACGGAACGGTCATTTTCCTCATATGACTCGTCATCATTAGGATGTAGAATTTCAAATCGAATATCTTCAACAACTAAGTCCATATTCGCTTTCACTTTTTCATGATTCACATTCATTAGTACCTTTTCCCACTGTTCAGGGACAGTCGGGTGTGTGTACACATTTTCCACCTTAAATTGACGTAAAATAAATGGTAAACTCCCGACGTGATCTTCATCAAAATGTGTGATGATAACATGATCGACCTTTTGAATTCCCCGTGACCATAGGAACGGTTGAATGACTTGTTCACCTGTCCCATAGGGCTGTTCACTCGGAGTGGTATTGGCAGTATCTATAAGCATGACACTTTTTCGATAAGGAAGTTCAATGACGATCGTGTCCCCTTGACCGACATCAAGCATCGTTACATACCCGTGGCGGTCAAAATATGGTTGTAGTGCTTCAATAATTAGGATGAGTACAATCACGACACCGAAAAGAAACGTGCTTCTTCGTTTTTCACGTTCCCAATTCCGCATAAAAGTAACAAAGGTACAATAGTAAAAAATCATACTCACGGGGGAGATTTGCCCGATCACCCAAGTAAAATCAACCTGTTGTAAAACTGGAAGTGCAACTTCTGTGATCATGAAATGATGAATAGACAATAGCGCTTCTGATATGGGGTGAAGTGGAAAAAGGGCAAGAAGAACACTTAGTAAAGTTGCAGGAATAACAAAAAAAGAAAAATAAGGAACGATAAGCAAGTTGGCAAACAATGATAACGGTTGAAGAAAATAAAACACGTTAAGTTGGAGAGGGATAACCGCAAAATAGCATATAAAGCTAATGTTTAATACATTCCAAAACGGTGATTTAAGAAACAGGGTCTTTGATAGTAGTAAAGTAAACGTAACGAGGAAGGAAAATTGAAAGCTTAGGCTATAAGGAGCATATTTATCACTTAATATCATAACAATTGCAGCAAAGCTTACAATGTCTGAGGTCAGCCACTTTTTATTCATAAGATTTCCAAACAGAAACGTAACCGTCATAATCGTTGCACGTAATACAGGCGGGTCTGCTCCTGCTAGTATTGCATAGAAAGGCAAGAAAATGATGAGGATGATTGAGGTCGATTCTTTACTTACTAGACAAAAGCGCGTAAAGAACAAATAGGTCGTATATGTTATGAGACCAACATGAAGGCCGGAAATAGCTAACAGATGGGAAAGTCCCCATTGTCGGAAGGTGAGTATGATGTCATCACTTACATTTTCATCTTCACCGAATATTAACGCATTTACCCAAGCAAACGAATCAACGGTAAGTTTGGCCTCAAGTGATGCCATTATCCACTCCCGAACAGTAAGAATGGAAGCGACCCGAGATTGGCCCGTACAAACGATATCGTCATCGTTTTGCACCCGCATCACGTAAGAGATACCTTCTTTCTTTAAATATTGACGATAATCAAAGTTTCCTGGGTTTCTCGCTCTAGTTGGTTTTTCATATGTACCCTTTACGGTACATTGAGCACCATGTTGAAACATCCCTCTTCGCTGAGTTGGTTTTGGTACGTAAACGATGACATGTTCGTTACTTACCTTCTCTTTTATCGTAAAAAGGAAAGAATGATGAGACTCTTTTACCGTTGACACAACAATGCCTTTTATTACGTCCCCAGCTATAACAGGTTTATTTGTGGCTATAGCTGGAGCGTAATAACTAAAAAAAACAAAAGAAAGTGTACAAACGAATAAAAACAGGGAAGAGACCCGATTCGAATACAGGCCCGTTAAAAGAACAATTCCAAAAATACTAGTTCCTAGCCAAAATAGGGAGTTCACATTCCAGTAAGCAAAAAAGGCAACGATTACAATATAATGCCATTTTCCCTTCACATGAAACACCTAAACTAATCTAATGTCGTAAAAAGTGCATTCGCTTTCTCATGAAGTTGTTTTAATTCAATATCTTCTACATTCGCTTCTTCCAGCTTATGAAACAATTCCGAAATAAACTTCATTTTCTCCAGTGGGTTCGTATCAACAGTTAAATATGACAGCTCCACCTTTTCGACATGAACTCCCGCATCTTTAAATAATTCTAAAGCGTATGGATGGTTTCGATAATCGGTTGCATAATATACAGTTGTAATACCACTTTGAATGATGGATTTACAACACTGTAAACAAGGGAAATGTGTTACATATATTTCAGCACCTTCAGTTGCAACCCCAAATTTAGCACATTGGAGTAATGCATTCATTTCCGCATGTACAGTGCGAACGCAATGCCCGTCAATCACATAACAGCCTTCTTCAATACAGTGAACTCCTCCTGAAACACTACCATTGTAACCACCCGCAATTATACGCTTGTCCCGCACGATTGTAGCGCCTACTTTTAATCTTTCGCACGTACTACGCAATGCTAATAAATGACTTTGCGCCATAAAATATTGATCCCAAGAAATCCGTTCACCCATCTTATCACCTTCTTTTCTGTTGTATGAAAAGTTTACCGAAACAAGACAAATTTCGTCAATATCGATTACGGAATAATAACGAAGTCCCGTAAGCGTTCAACTGTTTTCTTACCTATTCCAGATACGTTTACGAGATCTTGTTCACTATGAAATGGCCCATGTTCCTCACGATATCGAAAAATGGCTTCAGCCTTAGCTGGGCCGATTCCAGGCAATGTTTCAATTTCTGAAATAGAAGCTCGATTTAGTCGTACTTTATCCTGTTCATTAGAGTGTATATGAATACGTCCTTCCAGTTCTAGTTCTTCTTTGCTCCTAACAATTATGACCATTTCATCATACACTTTTTCGGCTAAATTAACCGAAAGGGGTTCAGCCTCACTTGTAAATCCTCCTGCTTTTTCGATGGCATCTACCACTCTTGCTCCCGACTTTAATTTGTAAACCCCTGGTTTTTTAACAGCCCCTTTTATATCAATAACATGATGAACATCAGGGCTCTTATCATTAACGTCTTGTTTGTCGCTAATTTCTTCGGCGTTACTACGATCATTCGTTTCTTCCAATGAATACGATCTCCCTTGATTTTCGATAAGGGAAGAAATGATAAACAATGCCAACACAAAGAGAGCGGCCAATTTCAATACAATATCTTTCTTCATCATCACTTCCATCCTTTCATATTCATAAAAAATGCTACATACATATTAAGAAGAGCTAGGTGCAAAGGAGGGGAAAGAGATGCAGTGGGGTGTTATTGGAACAGGAAATATGGGAAGAGTTTTAATTGATGCTTGGCTTAACAGTAATGCGATATTTGCTTCTGATCTTTGGATCCATAACCGAACATTATCCAAAGCTTATAACATAAAAGAGGATTATCATGATATAAATGTTTGTTCCACAGCTGAAAAGGTTGTGCAAAAAAGCGATGTTATTTATATTTGTGTAAAACCGCTAGAAATCGTCCCTTTATTAAATCGGTTATCACCACATATGAGCGAAAAGCAATGTGTAGTATCCATTACAAGTCCGATCTCTGTTGAACAACTAGATCAGCTAGTTCCATGTCAAACAGCCAGAATCATTCCTAGTATCATTAATCGAAGTTTACATGGTGTATCGTTACTTACCTTTGGAAAAAAAATAGAGGAACCGATGAAGGGTTACTTAATACAGAGTTGTAAATTATTTTCTGTACCAGTGGAAATTGAAGAAGCTACTACACGTGTAACGTCAGATATTGTTTCTTGTGGACCGGCTTTTTTTAGTTATTTATTACAAGCATTTGTAAATGCTGCCTCAGATGTTACACAATTAAATAAAGAAGACGGGATTCTTTTAGCGGAAAAGATGATTGTTGGGTTCGGAAAATTAATAGAAAACGGTCACTATTCGTTGGAAAGTCTGCAACAAAAAGTTACAGTTAAAGGTGGAGTCACTGGGGAAGGTTTAAAAGTCTTAGAGGAAGAATTAGGTGAGATATTTCACCATTTGTTCGAAGCAACACATCGTAAGTTTGATGAAGATAAAGAAAAAATTGCTGATCAATTATAATATTATTACGATATATCGTTCGAAAATCCTGCTAAAAAGGAGGGAGCAATTTTATGCTTCCTCCTTTTTTGTACATACAAAGAAAAGTCGATCGGCTTCATCGTGGATTGGTTTAGACAATGAAAAATCAGCGTAAATCCTTTCAACTTGGAATCCACATTGTAATAGCCAATTTCGATATGTGTTTATCTCAAATGTTTTTTGTTCATGAAACTCGTCAAACCGTTTGTAATCCTCACCATCCGACTGAACAAAAAAGGTTAAGTCGTGTGTTACGTGATTTTTTTCAACTTGATCACAAAACCATATATAAGATACATGATTGCGCACTTCTGCAAACGTTTGGTTTGCTAAGATTTCATTAACATATTGTGGCGAGTGTACATCAAAGATAAAAACGCCTCTGTTATTTAAACTTTTATAAACATTGCGGAATGTGTCCTTAATGTCATTTTCATCAGTTATATAATTTAAAACATCACAATAACTAACTGCGAGATCATACTGTATAGGGGAAGAGAAAGAACGTAGATCCTGCTGAAACCATGTGATATTTGTCTTATGGTCACGTGCTTTCTGTTCTGCGATTGCTAACATTTCATCAGATAGGTCAACACCTGTTACTGCTTCGAACTGATTTGCTAGACGTATCGTTATTTCCCCTGTACCACAGCCTAGATCAATAACATGGTTTGGTTTTACTCCCAATTGGTCTATGACTTCACTGGTGAATCTAACCCACTCTTCATATGGTGCATGTTCCATCAGTATATCGTATACATTCGCGAAATCTTCGTAACTGGCCATGTTTTACCCTTCTTTACTGAAAGTTAACACTTGATCTAATGGAAGTACTGGAGCATCGCCCCATAATCTTTCCAGGTTGTAATATGAACGTTCCTCTTTGTGGAAAATATGACAAATTACGTCATCTAAGTCAATAAGAATCCAGCGGGATTGATCCAATCCTTCCATCCGTTTTACTTCAATTTCATTCTCTTCTGCCTTTTCCTTCACTTCTCTCGCAATGGCTTCAACTTGTCTCTCTGTATTTCCGTGACAAATAAGAAAATAATCGGCAATTAATGATACATTTTCCATATCCATTACAACGATATTGTCTGCTTTTTTGTTGTCACAAGCTTCAGCTGCTATTTTAATAAGTTCTTTACTATTCATTCGCAGCATACCTCCATTATTTGTTCGTAGTTTTTAATAAGTCATTATAAGCATGAAACGTATCTGGGTAAATCGGCTGTCCTTTACTGATTAAAAAAGTAATGGTGTTTTTCAGTGCATATAAGCACCCTCTATTTAAGTCCCGATCCGCTGTTTCTCTTGCTTCATCAATACCTGGAAATTTTCGTCCCGGCTCGATATAGTCGGCTAGAAACACTACCTTCTCTACATCGTTCATCTGTGCTCTGCCCGTCGTATGAAACCGTATAGCTGTGAGTACTTCTTCATCAGTAATTCCGATATCCCGTTTTACAAGTTGCGCTCCTACAGGACCATGCCAAAGTTCATGATGAAATGATAGTAAACGTTGGGGTAGGCATTCATCTAATTCAATGTACGATCGCAATTCTTCCTTCGGCATATTTTTCGCATAATCATGAAAGGCTGCAGCTAACATCACCTTGTGTTCATCAACCTTGTACTTGCCCGCCAATGAAAGGGCAGTCGTTACCACTCTCTTAGTATGTTCATATCTTTCTTCTTTCAATTTTGGTTTTACTAGCGATAATGCTTTATTTAAATCCATATAACCCGTTCTCCCTTATATACTGCTTCACTTCAAATGGAACGAAATAGGATATGGTTCGCCCTTCTTTTAAACGTTTTTTCACTTCCGTAGAAGAGATTTCGATTGTTGGCATTGTAACTTCAAGGACGGGATATTCACTTTTTAAACGGTGACCCTTACGGTTTACACCAACAAATCGAACCATTACCAAAAGGTCATCAATTTTATACCATTTTGATAAATATTCCACCATGTCAGCACCGATAATAAAATAAAATTCGACTTCTGGGTGTTTTTGTTTTAAAGTTTTTACCGTATCAACAGTATAAGAAACACCTTCACGGTTCACTTCAATCGGTTCCATCCGAAACTGTCGATTTCCTTTTATGGATAACTCTACCATTTTCAACCGATGTTTAGCCGGCGTATCTACGCCTCCCTTATGTGGTGGAACACCGGTAGGAATAAACCATATCTCATCTAACTGCAATTGTTCCCGTACTTCTTCCGCCATAATTAGGTGACCTAAATGTGGCGGGTCAAACGTTCCCCCATATAAGCCAACTTTTTTCATATTTATGATCGACTCCTAAGGTAATTGAATTTCTTTATGCTCTTCAGACTCCTTATACAGTACAATTGTATTTCCGATGACTTGTACTAGATGAGCGTTCGTTCCCTCAACAATGTCTGCAGCAATTGAATCCTTATCCTCTAAGCAGTTCTGTAACACACTAACTTTAATTAGCTCTCTTTTCTCCAGTGCTTCATTTACTTGTTGAATTAAGTTATCATTTACGCCACCTTTACCAACCTGAAAAATAGGTTTTAAGTGATGTGCTTTTGATCGTAAGAACCGTTTCTGTTTACCTGTTAACAATTATGATCCACCTTTCAGTTTCTGTTCTAATGGTTGTAATAGCGACTTTGGATCTACTTCAATGCCTGTCCATAACTGGTATGCATATGCCGCTTGATATAATAGCATACCATGTCCATGATGAATTTGTGCACCTAGGGACTTTGCATTTTGTAAAAATGTTGTTTCAATTGGATTGTATACAATGTCACTAAAAATGGTGTTTTTTCTTATGTTTTGCAACTTTATCGGTTGCATGCCCTCATTTGGTGTCATTCCAACTTTTGTCGTTTGAATAACGAGGTCATACTCATTTAGGCGCTTTTCAGCATCACGCAATGTAAGTGCATCACAATCTTTTTCAAGTTTGAATTGTTGCAGTAACGTTTGAGCCTTTTCAACTGTACGGTTTGTTAGATCAATACTTTGGAAACCTCTGTCTAGCAAAGCCCCTACAATTCCTTTAGCAGCCCCACCAGCTCCAATGAGAAGTATTTTACTGTTACTAATATTTCTGAACACATTTGGATGTTCCATTTGTAATGAATGAACATAGCCTTTACCGTCTGTGTTGTATCCAATCCATTTTCCATCCTTTTGTACAACGGTATTTACAGCTTGAACCGCCTTTGCACTTTTATCTAGTTCATCAACATACTTCATTATTTTCTCTTTGTACGGGACTGTAACGTTAAAGCCATCTATCCCCATTAAGCGCAAGGTGTCTACCGATTGATCCAGTTTGTCTTCTCCAATATCAAAGGGGCGATAAATTCCTTGTTCCCCTGTTTGTTGTAAAAAATGACCATGTATCCACGGTGATAAAGAATGTTTAATTGGATTCCCTATTACGCCCAAAAGCAACCCCATAATTCACTCCCCCTTTATATTAATGACGGTCGTAAGGTAACTCTCACTCCTTCAGGTATATGCGCTGTGACTGAAATATTACCTTCAACGACTGTTACCCATCCTAATCCGGAAAATACGATATCCGTTTTTCCCTCTTTTATATGAAAAGTATGAGGTTTCAATGGTGGCAAATGGTTTAACGTTTCCTCACTGGGAGGTGATAACAGTTCGCCAAGATGTTCTTTATATAATTGATCCGCTTTCTCCAACTTTGTTCTATGAATATGAATGTCATTAGCGAAATAACAAACAAATGGTGTTCGATCCCCTTTTTCAAAATCTAACCTGGCTAGCCCACCAAAATATAATGTTTGCTCTGCATTCAATTGATACGTCCTCGGTTTCACCTCTTTTTTCGGCGTGATCGTTTTTAAATCCTTGTCTGATACATAATGGGCCATTTGGTAATGGTTGATAATACCTGGTGTATCAAAAATCGAACTTCCATCTTCTAACGGGATATCTATAAACCCTAAAGTTGTCCCAGGGAAATACGATGTCGTAATCGCTTCGTCTTCACCAGTTGCCTGCTTAATTAAATAATTGATAAACGTAGATTTGCCAACGTTTGTTGTTCCGACAATATAGACATCTTCACCATTTCTTAAAGAATCCAGTTTTCCCATAACATCTTTCATTCCGATTCCCATCTTCGCTGAAACTAGATGAACGTCTTCTACCTTTATGCCTAATTCTTTCGCTGATGCCCTCATCCATTGTTTTACTTTGTTATGGTTTGTTGATTTCGGTAGCAGATCCACCTTGTTACCTATTAAGACAATTGGGTTATTTCCTGTAAACCTATGTAACCCAGGGATAAAGCTTCCGTTCACATCAAAAATATCGACTACATTTACGATTAAACCCTTCGTTTGTCCAATTTCTGTTAACATTTTTAAGAAATCATCATCCGTTAATGATACATCTTGCACTTCATTATAATGCTTTAGTCGAAAGCATCGTTTACAAATGATATCATCACGTTCTAAAGCTGATTTTGGTGCATAGCCTGTTTCATTAGGGTTTTCTGTTTGAACTTGAACCCCGCACCCTTGACATACGATATCCGTCATTTCTTTTCCTCCCATGAAATCATTCCTTTTTTCCGCATCCAGTTTAACAGTATTCGCTCCACTCTTCGATTAAACTTCGTAAAAAACCCATCAGTTTCCACTACAGGTACAACTAAAATGGTATGCAAATTGGCAATATTTCCGCCTAAAACATCTGTTAACAATTGATCCCCAACGACGACAACTTCTTCCGGTTCTAAATTCATTTCTTGTAAAGCAGACTTAAAAGCACCTCCAAGGGGCTTTCTCGCTTTTGATATGAAGGGTATGTTCAACGGCTTTGCAAAGTATTGTACCCGTTCTTCGTTATTATTCGATATGATGGTAACAGTAATGCCATGCTTTTGCATTAAAGTAAACCATTCAATAATTTCAGGTGTTGCATCGGCCTGGTCCCAAGCGACAAGTGTATTATCTAAATCCGTAATAATCCCTTTCATTCCTTTTTCCTTTAAATGCTCCGGTTTAATGTCGAAAACCGTTTGAACATGTTCATTCGGTAAGAATCTCTTCAACAACGTTGGTCACCTCATCTGTATTCATATATATACCTATAACATGATATATAATTTTTCAGTAGTTAGCAAAAAAACTATATTTATGTAATGAAAGATAATCTTAGCACAAAAACCTTTCGACAAATTCCCTTAAATTTTGACTTGTGGATAACTTTATTAACATTATCAACATAGATGTACCAATAGTTACCTCTCAAAAACACAAAATAACCCACAAGTTATACACATTATCATGTGAATAGTTGAGTCATTGTGTTCATTTTCTTTTCATGATAGAGTAAAAATACCTTAAGATTAGAACAGAAATTTGCTCACAACATGGCTAGTAATTAAGTAGGTAGTAAACAGGAGGTGAGCAGCCAATAAAACGGCGGGCACTTATGGAACATTTATCGGACGAGCTGTTATTAGAATCATATGAAAAAGCTCAAGAATTGAATTTAAGTAGAGAATTTATAAAACTAATTGAAGATGAAATTAACAGGAGATCGTTATCTCATAAAATAAAATGTAGCAGTTAAATTAGTAAAGCCTTATTACTTTTGTAATAAGGCTTTTTTATTACATTTTAATTGATTTTCAATTTATCTTTTTAATAAAATGAAAGAAATATTTATTTCGTGTTAAAATGTTAAGAGTGTTAAACGAAAATAGTAAAGGGAGGATTCGCTCAAATGATATTTACCGTATTTGTTCCTCTATTGGTCACACTAATGATTCCTTTTGTAAATAGATGGAAAGAACGCATACATACTGGATGGTTTTTACTGCCGATACCACTTGCGATTTTCATTTATTTTATACAATTTGTAGGAAAGGATTTTCAGCCCTTTTATCAATCTTATTCATGGGTACCTTCTCTACAAATGAATTTGGACTTTTATTTAGACGGATTTAGCTTACTTTTCGCATTATTAATAAGTGGAATAGGGACCCTCGTACTCCTTTACTCCATTTACTACTTACATAAATCCGAAAATTTAGGTCACTTTTACATTTATTTATTTTTATTTATGGCCGCGATGCTCGGGGTAGTCTTATCCGATAATGTGTTTGCGCTTTATGGGTTTTGGGAATTAACATCCTTCTCTTCCTTTTTATTAATCGGATATTGGCATCATCGTGAACGCTCTCGCTATGGTGCACAAAAATCGATGCTGATCACCGTATTTGGTGGATTAAGTTTGTTAGGTGGATTCGTTACATTGGCAACGATAACCGGAACAACTAGTATCCAGCAAATGATTGAACAGAAAGATTTGATTATCGGCCATGCGTACTTTCCGCTAATCTTAATATTTGTGTTTCTAGGTGCATTTACAAAATCAGCACAATTTCCTTTCCATATTTGGTTACCAGATGCAATGGAAGCACCAACACCTGTATCTGCTTACTTACATTCAGCAACAATGGTTAAGGCAGGTATCTTTTTAATCGGTAAGTTTGCTCCAATTCTATCAGGTGTTCCATCATTCTTTATTGTTGTTAGTTTAATTGGGATTATCACATTGTGTTGGGGTTCGTTTATGGCTGTTAGACAGGTTGATTTAAAAGGGATTTTAGCATATTCCACGATTAGTCAATTAGGTATGATTATGGCCATGTTCGGATTTGGGACAAAGGTAGCGATATTTGCTGCGGTGTTCCATATTTTAAACCATGCTACCTTTAAAGGAAGCTTGTTTATGATTGCAGGTATTGTAGACCACGAAACGGGAACACGTGATATCCGAAAACTAGGTGGACTTATGACTCTTATGCCGATTTCCACCACATTAGCTGTTTTTGGAGCGTTCTCCATGGCCGGTGTACCTTTACCATTCTTAAATGGCTTTTATAGTAAAGAAATGTTTTTTGAAGCAACCTTAGATTTTGAGGGTGCTACTGGTCAACTTATGCAATTGTTACAAACAGCCATTCCTTGGTTAGCGGTTTTCGGTAGTATCTTTACATTCGTTTATTCAATGTATTTCTTCTTTGGTACATTTAGAGGGAAATATAAAGAAGATGAACTTGAGCAAAAACCTCATGAAGCACCTTGGGGGATGCTCATTTCACCAATCATTTTAGTAGTTGGTGTCATTACAATTGGACTGTTTCCGAAACTTGTCAATATGCCATTACTTACTCATGCAGCAAGTACTGTAGCAAATACAACGATTGAAAAAAATATTTACTTCTGGCATGGATTTGAATTGCCATTATTCATGTCAATTGCCGTTATCGTATTCGGAACGGTCCTTTACTTAACGATGAAAAAATGGGTACCGGTATATGACGTTTTTCCAGGTAGATGGAACTTTAACCGGGTGTATGACTTTATTGTTGATAAGCTGGAAGAATGGTCAAAGGCTGTTACAGAGTTTTACATGACAGGATCGGTTAAGCATTATGTTCGAAATATCTTAATAGCCATTTTAGTTGTTGGTTTTTCCGTGTTTTGGTTCACAGAAGGTATGACAATCAAAACAGATAACTTAGCAGAAGTAACGTTACCAGAAATTCTTGTTGCCGTTACAATGGCCCTAGCTGCACTCGCAACCATTTTCACGAAAAGTCGTATTGCTGCCATATTAATCTTAGGGGTTGTCGGATACGGTCTTTCGTTATTATTTGTCATGTACCGTGCTCCGGATCTAGCTTTAACTCAACTTATTGTAGAAACAGTCACTGTTGCACTGTTTTTACTCTGTTTCTATCACTTACCAGAGCTAAAGAAGTTAGATCGGGACCCTGTTTCAAGAGGGTTAAATGGCATTGTCGCCATTGCCTTTGGTGCATTTATGGCTCTCATCGGTATTAGTGCGCATAGTAGTAGTTGGTTTGAGCCGATTTCTGGTTACTTCCTCGAAAACGCCCATGATCTTGGGGGCGGAGACAACGTCGTAAACGTCATTTTAGTTGATTTCAGAGGGATTGATACGTTAATGGAAATTGCCGTATTAGGAGTTGCTGCATTAGCCATTTACAGTATGATCCGGTTGCGACGAGATAAGGAGGCCAAATAATGGAGATTATCATGTCCATTCTTGCCGGTATTTTATTTGCCACCGGAGTTTATAACTTATTACAAAAACAAATATTACGTATTGTCATCGGTACGGGGCTCATTTCACACGGTGCACACTTATTTATTTTAACAATGGGAAAGTTGAAAACAGGAGCACCTCCTATACTTGAGTACGGAGTGAAATCATATACTGACCCGTTACCGCAAGCGCTAATTTTAACATCGATTGTCATAAGCTTTGGTGTTACGAGTTTGTTACTCGTTTTAGCTTATCGAACTGCAAAAGCTAACGGTACTGATAATATGGAAGAATTAAGGGGAACTGAAAATGAGTAATTTAGCAGTGTTACCAGTAGTGATTCCGTTTTTAGCTGGAATTTTAGCAACATTCTTTCACAAACGCATAACGATTGTACGCGTGTTTTCACAAATTGCAACCATTATTAGTCTAGGTGTATCCTTATGGATTACCTACTACGTTTCCCAATACGGGACGGTTGTATTGGAAATGGGGGCATGGCAAGCGCCTTATGGAATCGTATTTGTAGCTGACATGTTAGCCATTTCCTTAGTAGTTGCGATTAATGTCGTGGCAACAGCTTGTGTATTTTACGCCCCTGTTTCCTTAACAGAAGAGAAGGAACGTTTTTTCTTTTATACGTTTTACTTTCTCCTTCTAACTGGGGTTGCTGGTGCATTTTTAACAGGGGATTTGTTTAACTTATTCGTCTTTTTTGAGGTATTACTGATAGCATCCTATGGTCTAATCGTCTTAGGAAATGAGAGAGTACAGCTTCGTGAATCGTTAAAGTATGTATTGCTGAACTTATTCTCCTCCATGCTTTTTGTCACAGCAATTGCCTTTATTTATTCGGTTGTAGGAACCGTAAATATGGCACAGATTGCAGAACGTGTTCAAGTCGTTGAACAACACGGTATCTTAACAACGATTGCCGTATTACTCTTTTTTGTATTTGCAACGAAAGCAGCCATTTTTCCGCTTTATTACTGGCTTCCAAAGTCATATGCTGTTCCAAATCCGGTAGTATCTGCCTTATTCGGAGCATTGCTAACGAAAGTTGGGATTTACTCCATTTTACGTGCGTTTACTTTAATTTTCGTACATGATCCTGAAATAACACATCAATTGTTCCTTTGGTTAGCTGCATTAACGATGTTACTGGGAGCGATTGGTGCTTTATCTACCCATAACGTAAAGCTCATCGTGACGTATAACATTATTCCTGCTGTAGGATTTATGTTATTGGGTATCGGTCTACTGTCAGAGACAGGAGTCGCTGGCTCTGTTTATTATTTAATTCACGACATTATTATTAAAGCAGCCCTCTTTCTCATTATTGGTGCTATCGTTGCCTTAATGGGTACATCCAATTTAAAACAAATGGGAGGATTTATACACCACTACCCATTTTTAGGATGGAGTTTTTTTATTGCAACACTAGTACTTGCAGGTATCCCACCATTTAGTGGATTCATCGGTAAACTATTGTTAATACAAGGCGGTGTAGAACAAGGAGAGTTTGCGTTAGTCATCATTGCACTGTTTTCTAGTCTGTTAATTTTACTATCTTTAATGAGGATCTTCATTCGAGGAATATGGGGCGAAAAAGATGAGGAAATGGCAGTGAATAAACCGCTAGCTAGAAAGTTTGCTACACCTGTAGCTTTCCTTCTAATCTTTTCCATATTATTAGGAATTGGTGCAGAATGGTTCTATCCTCATGTAGAACTTATCGCTAATGAATTGTTGGATCCAAACGTTTACATCAATTCTATTTTAAAGGAGTAAATGTTTTATGCCATTGCAAATTGTTTACAATATGATCATTGCCATTATGTGGATGTTTCTGACCGAAACATATACATTTCAAGCTCTTGTGACCGGATACTTAATCGGAATCTTACTTCTATTCCTGTTACAACGTTTCATACCTGATACGTTTTATTTTCGGAGAGTCATAAAAGTCTTTCAATTAATTTTGTTGTTTATTAAAGAGTTAACGTTGTCCAATTTCAGTATTGTTAAGCTTGTGTATAAACCTAAGTTAAACATTGAACCCGGTATTTTCGCTTTACCGACCGAATTAAAAAGTAACTGGGAAATTACATTATTGGCAAATCTTATTACCTTGACACCAGGTACTTTATCTGTCGCTGTGTCGGATGATCAGTCAGTCATTTACATTCATGCTATCGATATTCCTGACGTAGAGAAGGAAATCTCATCTATTAAAGAAACATTTGAAAGAGCGATTATGGAGGTGACGAGATAAGATGAACTATGAAGGCGCATTGCTAGATCAGGTCGCAACAATATGTATCGTTGTACTCTCCATTTCCATTTTGCTGTTACTTTATCGCACATTAAAGGGACCTACAAATCCCGACCGGGCTGTTGCATTAGACACAATTGGTATTAACCTAATGGCTTTAGCTGCATTAGTTGCCATACAGTTGGAAACAACTTGGCTAAATGATGTTATCCTGCTCATTGGAATTTTATTGTTTATCGGTACAGTTGCGTTAGCGAAATTTTTAGAAAAGGGTGTTATCATTGATCGAGATCATAATTAGTTTTTTACTTATTGCCGGCACCTTCTTTATTTTATCTGGCTCGGTTGGTATTATTCGATTCCCTGATGTATACACAAGGCTACATGCAGCAACAAAATCATCAACGTTAGGTGTCTCAAACGTATTAGTCGGCGCATTTTTGTTTATGTATTTTTACGCTGAAACCTTTAGTGGAAAGCTCATATTAGGAATTATTTTCGTATTATTAACGGCACCTGTTTCTGGTCACGTTATTTCCCGTGCAGCCCACCGTAGTGGAGTTGATTTATGGTCAGGAAGCATTAAAGATGCTTACCAAGATGATTTGGATAATGTAAAGAAACTGAAACATACAAATCGAACATAATCGACAAAAATTTAGTAAACCAGACGATTAATCGTCTGGTTTTTTATTTTCCGATATGAAATTTTGATGGACAGACACAATCCATTACACCTCCTCATAAAGTACAAATATAGGCACTTGCCTAATAAGAACCGGAGGTGTTTGTCTTGTTCAGCTTAATGCAAACGATCGCCTACTTCATCAAAGAGATGCTCTTTTTTGCCTCCTATATTAAAAACAATGCTTTTCCGCAACCTTTATCACCTGAAGATGAAGCAAAATATTTAAAGCAAATGCAAGAAGGGGATCAACACGCCCGTAATATGCTCATCGAACATAACTTACGTCTAGTGGCACATATTGTCAAAAAATACGAAAACACAAATGAAGACCAAGAGGATTTAATTTCAATTGGAACCATAGGCTTAATCAAAGGAATCGAAAGTTACTCACCTGACAAAGGTACAAAGTTAGCTACGTATGCTGCCCGGTGTATTGAAAACGAAATATTAATGTTCTTACGATCGTTAAAAAAGACAAAGAAGGATGTTTCCTTACATGATCCAATTGGTCAAGATAAAGAAGGAAATGAAATTTGTTTAATGGATATTTTAAAAGCTGAACATCCGGATATTGTTGAACATATCCAAACGAATATGGAGATTGAAAAGATTAACGAATATATTACTATTTTAGACGATCGTGAAAAAGAAGTGATTATGAAACGTTATGGACTGGGGAGTTATAAGGAACTGACACAGCGGGAAATTGCAAAAAAACTCGGTATTTCTAGAAGTTACGTGTCAAGAATCGAAAAGCGTGCACTTATGAAGATTTTTCATGCTTTTTACCAAGATCAACGAAAATAAAGGAAAAACATGAAATGGGACATTATCCTATACACATTTTCACCGTTTGCATATGTTATTAGAAAGCAGATGAAGTGAGGTGAATGTCCTTTGTCTCATTTTGGATATGGACCAGTGGGTAGTTACCCAGTTCCACCTTATTATCCACCATATGGAGGTTATGGTGGCGGGTTTGGATATAGTCTCTTAATTGTATTACTCATTTTACTTCTTGTATTAGGTGGCTATTACTATTTTCATTATGCATAAAAACACCACCTTTCCAATATAGGAAAGGTGGTTATCTTTTTCCCTTACTTCATAAATAGCTCTTGAATATTGTGTCGTACATCGTTGTGAATCGCACCGTAACCACCTAAATAATAAAACTCCGGGATGGTTGATTGTTGTGTTAACCATTGTTGAACACTTGATGGTATTTGGTTGTTTTCTACTAAAATGATTGGTGCTGAAAGTTTTGCAGCAAGCGGAGCTCCGGTTAAAGAGTCAATGTATTGTACCTGTTTCTCTACTTCATTTGATTGACCACGGGCAAAAAACATTTTGTTACCTGTGAACGGAAAATAGTTTGCAATTGCAAGACTAGTTTCATAGCGATTTGTTCCAGCAATACGAATCATTTGGCTATCATTGTATCCCAATGACCTTAATTGGTCCTCAATACGCCCGGAAACCGCTCCTTTTTCTCCACCAATAATATAAACACGATGAATACCATCCAAGGATTTTATATAATTATATATTTCATCTGGCAATTGATCATATTTTGTTAGTAAGATCGGCATTTGTCTTAAACCAGCAAAGGGAGCAATAGATAGAGCATCAGGAGAGTATTCATTTCCTGTTGTAATAACAATTTCATTAACTGGCTGATTGTTCGTAATATTTTTTGCAATTTCAACCGATGTAGAATACCTCGTAGTCCCTGCTACCCGTTTAATTTGTCCAGAACTTAAATAAGGTTTTTCGGACAAGGCTTCTTCTACTTGTTTTGAAATTGCCCCGTTTTCTCCACCCAATAAATACACAGTTTGCGGTTGAAGGCGATCTAATTCTTCTTCAACTTCAGTAGGAAGTTGATCATATTTTGTTAATAGGATAGGCAGGTTAAATCTCTTCGCCAGAACACTTCCAGCCATTGCGTCTACTGGTAAATCTCCTCTAGCTAATATGACTCCGTCTCCTTGAGATGTCGACCAACCATATTTCGATATCGCAGCACCCGTACTATACCGCGTGTCACCATATAATTCTACTACTCCATTTAACGTAACGGATGATACGTAGTACTGTTGACTAGAACCTTCATATTGTACAGGATACCAGGCGAAATGATTATGTTTTGATGAATCATAAATAATCTCACCATTGATATATAAAGGGGTATTCGGTTGTAATACTTCTTCTACGTTTCCGTCCCTTACCCGAGGTTCACTGCGTAAATTAACTTGTTGAGAAGTAATGACTCTTTCTCCCCGTTGATAATTTTGCTTTGTAAACTGTAAAGGACCGTCAATCTTTATCTCATTATCTTTAAACAATATGCGAGATCCGTATTGATCTTCATAATACGTATTTAAACGATTTGTTGGAAAGGGTGCGATTTGTAAAAGACCGTACGTTTTCATATGTTGATAGATTTTTTCCTGATAAGGATTATGACTTGAGAAGGTAGGATCATTTGACTTTACTACTCCATTATAAGCAAGAATAGCAAAGTACCAGTGATCAACAATCTCCTCTGAACCGTTATTAACCTTTGGTAACGTATAAAACGTATTCGTTTTCGGGTACGTTAAATTCCATTTCTGTTTTAAAATTTTAATACCTTCTTCAATATTAAATTCCATATCATTTTTCAAGCGATCCACGTACTCTATATCATTGGAATCATAACTAGTAACCTGCATAATTCCAATTCCTCTACAATCAAAGCTAATAACAGGTTCACCTTTTCTCCAGTTTTGACAATCCTTAGCGTTCGGGTTGTCCGATTCCCACCATTGACGCCATCCGCTTTCTTGCCATGCGATTGCTTTTACCACTTCTGGGGGAACCCGATGTTCGATAGCCTTTTCTGTTAATAATTGGCTTACGACTGCGGGTGGATTTAACTGGTCCGCTGATTTAGATGAAACGAACGGTTTGTCTAATTCTTCTGATTTCGTTTGAACGAGTTGAACATCACCTTGTTGAAATTCATACGTATTCGTTACCACGGCAGAAGGTGATATATGTTGATCTTCCCCGTTATATTGAGGATACTTCACGTGCAGCTGGTCTTGCTCAAAGGTCATTTCCCCTTGTGTAAATTGTTCCGATTTAAATGATAGTTCTACTTGTCCTTTATTTGTCAGTTGTAGTACTTCAAACTGCATAGTCCCACTTGATCCGTAAAATCGATACAAAAGAATGAGATATTTTATTCCTTCGTGTTCATATTGAATAACAGTTGAAATTGATCCAAAGTATACTTGATTGGCATAAACTTCTTTATTTTGTGCATCTTCAATCATAATTTCCGATATTTGTTCACGGTTTTGAATGTGTATGTCCAAATCATACATAGTTAATGATGTCTTATCGGTGGATATAGAGTGTTCTTTATAATGGTTAGAGGCGTGTATGGTTGGTTGGACAATAAAGAGGGTGATGAATACGAAAGTGGTTAGTTTCATAACCATAAGTGATTTCATTGCTGTCTCTCCCTTTGAAGTGATAATCTAGTAAAACTATATGTTATAGTATAACGACGATTTTAAAAGGAATCTATATTTATATAAAAGTAATAAGTGGTAATTTGTGGAGTCATATTTTTGCAAAAAAAAAAAAAAAGCTAGCCTATGACTAACGGGTTCAGTTCTAGGAGAGAAAACAATAAATAACACACCGAATAGGGGTACAAATCGCACAGCGTTTCGTACTCCTATTTTTATTGATATAACAACATTTATTAACTTTTAACACCAGAATTCACATTACAAATAACAACCTTTTTAACAACCGTACATAGATTTATGTACCGCTGCAATTAATGTGCTAAATAGCGTGTTAAAAGCTATGTTATTTATATTGCTATTTGTGATGTTAATTATGACTAATTCTATTTTTCGGAAAGGTTCTCTGGGATTTTATGTTAAAATATAGAAAAAGGAACAGGATACCCTTGTTCAACTAACGGGCAGTAGAGTTTAAGAGCTGACGAGAAAAAAAGGGGGATATTATGGTTTACCGTTATTCCGATTTTTATGACGATAAGACTGTATTTGAACAATACATTAACCAAAGAAGAAGCGTGGATAATCTAAATGATGTAATAGAGAAACCTATTTTGGTTGATTTGATAGGTAATGTCAAAGGCAAAGATATATTGGACTTAGGTTGTGGAGATGGGGAAATTGGTTTTGACTTTTTAAATCATGGTTGTCTGAGCTATACAGGCGTAGATGGTTCTAAGAATATGATTGACTTTGCCAACAAAAATTTCGCTGGAGTAAAAAATGCTCAATTTGAAAAATCATTGTTACAAGAATGGAACTTTCCTACAAGGGCATACGATATGGTTGTTTCCCGTATGAGCTTACATTACCTATCTGATAGTGATTTACTAAATCTCTTTAATGAGGTATATCAATCATTAAAAGTGGGAGGAGAATTTGTATTTTCCGTAGAACACCCTTTCGCTACTTTTAATAATTATTCTCAGGACTATTATGAAGTTGGAGAACAGGTATGTTATTGGCTCGACAATGAAGTAATAAAAGTCCATAGAAAGATAGAAGATTATTTTAATTTATTGCAACAGGCTGGATTTAAAATTGCTGGTCTTCGTGAAAATCGTAGAATAGATGAACTCGAAGGTGAAGAAAAAAAGATGCCTCTGGTTCTTTTGCTAAAATCTGAGAAATAACCTTATTCAGCTAACGGGGGCTTTAGTTGAAGAAGAAATTTAAATGATACGATAAAAAACGCTCAGATAAAATTTTCTGAGCGTTTTTGTTTGCTGTTTATACTGTTAATTATAGTTCGGAATGTATGCTAATTATCATGTTATTTATATTGCGATTAGCATTTTTCCCTCCCGAAACTGAACCCGTTAGCCTATGACGGCTAGCTTAACTTTATGGTTACAATTTCTTAATCATGTTCATAATTAATGAGGCAGAATGTCTACCTGCTTGATCAATAAATTTTTCAAATGAAACTGATGATTCTTTTCCAGCAATATCAGAAAGCGCGCGAATGATAACGAAGGGAGTCCTGTAGTGGTAACATACTTGTGCAATCGCTGCTGCTTCCATTTCTGCTGCTTCCATAGTCGGAAACTTATGACGAACAAATTCAACACGGCCAGGGTCCGACATAAACGAATCTCCTGTTGCAATCAATCCCTTTTTCGCATTCATCCCCTTAACATGTTCCGTAGCCTCTATTGCCAGGGAAATAAGCTTTTTATCTGCTTCATAGTAAGGAGGCATAGCCGGAACTTGTCCATATTCATAATCGAACGCTGTCACGTCAACATCATGGTAGACAACACGATCGGAAATGACAAGATCACCAACTTCTAAATCTTTTGCAAATCCTCCGGCTGATCCTGTATTCACGACCACACTCGGTTTACATTGTTCATGTAAAATTGTTGTAGACATAGCAGCATTTACCTTACCTATTCCTGACTTCAACAATACAATTTCTTTTCCGGATAGTGTTCCTTTATACAATTGACAGCCTGCTATTTCCACTTCTTCTTTAACGTCCATTTCTTTCTTTAATAAACGGATTTCTTCATCCATTGCTCCAATAATGCCAATAGTCAATTTACTCCACCACTTTCATATCTAGTTAGTCTTCAAATCGCCATTTTTGGTCGTTTTCTTTTAGCAACTCTACTTTAGTAGGTTCCCAACCATTTTCCGTGACCCAATGTAAATAAACCCTATACGTTTCGGTTTGATCCCGGTTAGATACGGTGATTACCGGTTTTTGCGGATCTTCATTACTTCCTTTTACCCACCAAATGATACTATCTCCTTCTTCTAATTCCGTTGCATAATGAACGGCTAATATCATTTCTTCCCAATCTACTGTACTGTCATCGTATGTAGTAACGTGTGGTTCATCTTGTTCTGTACCGATTGGTTCCCAATCTTTCACAATTGTTTCTAAGACATTTTCATCTGCATTTTCGATTCCTTCTTCTAAGTCGTCATTACGTTCAGTTTCTCCATGTTGTTGTTCTTCATCAGCTTGTCCTTCACCGTTACCCTCTTCATTTTCCTCGTCTTCACCTGCTGGCCCAGAAGAGTTAATAGAGTTGGAATGGTTTGAGGCAGGGTTGTCTGCACTGTCATTAAAAAAGAAGAGATTTACGATTAGAAACAGGCCTGTGAAGACGGCTAATAGTAAAATTACATTTAGTTTCCTTGTTTTTCTTCTTCTTGCTTCATATCGAGACACTCTCGATTCATCATCAAAAAATGAGTTATGTGACATCTACACTTCCCCCCTTTTTTTCATTATACTATGCTCTCTATCGAGAACCAATTCATAAATATAACTCTCTAGTCGATATTTATATTTTTCTGTCTAAATGGTTCTAGTTTTGACATAGGAAAAGGAGTTTCAACATATATATCTAATAACAGTTGCAAGAGTATAAAAAGGGGGGACTTACGGTGAAACGAACGAAGTTCAGTCAACATTTATGGTGTCTACGTACTTTTAATGAAATTGCATATGACCATGAGACCAAACGGTTATACATATTTCTTTTCACAGGGGCCATGATCGAATTTCAACAAGTTCCTGAAGCAGATGTATTTCAGTTGGTCATATCAAATCAGAAAGAGGAAATGATAGAACAGTTTAAACTCTCGTTCCCAACGATTATCCATCGTGGAAAAAGAACGATATCAGTTTAACTGTTCTTTTTCGTATAGAAATTGTACCATATCCTTATAAACATGTAAGTGAGCTTCAGTCTTTTCTGTTTGATATAGGTCAACAACAACCATAGCATACTTTGGATTACTAACAGGAAAAAATCCACCGAACCAATAATGATGTCCCATTGCACCCTCTTCATCTGCACTCATTTTCAATTCAGCGGTACCGGTTTTACCGGCTACCTCAAGGCCAGATAATGAACGAGCAGTACCAGTTTCCGTTACTAAATGAAGTAGATATGAAAGTACCTCAGCCGTATTCGAATTAATACGGCTTCCTATGTTCATTTTTTGTTGTGGAAACTGTTTCATGACTGCTCCATTTTTATATTGAATGCGTGAAACACCTCTTACTTGCTTTACAACACCATTATCTGCTATCGTTGCCATCATATTCGCAACCGCTAAGGGGGTAACTTTTACTTCTTTTTGTCCTATTGATGTTTGGTAAATAGCCCGTTCAGAGTTGCGATCATAGTCATCTCCCCAAACTTTCCCTCTCTCCTCCTCTGGAAACTGCTTAAACTCACGTAAACGAAATACGTCACCACGCCATCCAACATATTTCGTAAGCCCTAACCGTTCTGCCATATCTGATAAGCTGTTTCGGTCATGCCCCATTAAGTCATGACCAAGTAGGGCAAAAGCTCGATTACAACTTAAGGCAAAGCTTTCCTCAAACGTTAACTCACCTAACTGACGTGGATCCTCATTCTCTCCATATAGGTCTAAGTTACAAGGGAACGTTTTACCTTCCCTAACTATACCTTCCTCAATTGCAGCTGCTGCAACTACTGTTTTAAATACCGAGCCTGGAAAATGGGCTGTTAACATTTGATTTTTCATGGCACCATTTTCATAGGGATTTTCCTTGTTAATTGAAGGTTTACTCACCATTGCTAGTACATCTCGACTCATTATATCTAAGAGCACAAGTCCCCCTTGTTCTATATCATTTTGGCTCAACAGTTGTTCTGCTTTTTGTTGTATGTCCTCATTAAGGGTTGTCTCCATCTTAACAGGATAAAACCCATCATCGTGTCCGGCATACAGTAAATGAAATCCATACAGTGGTTTTCCTCTACCGTCTACATGAAATAAAAGCCGTTCATCATTATTGGATAACAAAAATGAATCAAATGTTTTTTGTAACCCAGATATACCTACAGGTTTCGGGATATCATGCTCATGATGGTTCTCATAACGGTCAAAAAAGATCTGATGGTTGTTTCGAACGAGTCCAATAAAATGTTCAGCGATTTGAGGGTCTCCTTGTTTTATACGTTCAATTGGTATTAATCCTAGTACGTCGTTTTGTTGTAGTTCATTATATAATGCCTTTGTGATTTGGACCTCTTGAAATAAATCGGTTATAAAAGTCGGAGACGTTAACGATTGCCATGTATCTTGCAGTTGCTGCTGTTCTACTTGAAGTTTCCTTGCAATTTCTCCATAGTTGATATCTACATCATCAGGAACTGGAAAGACTACGACATCATAAATCATTTCATTTGTTAAATGTTTACCGTTTCGATCTACTATTGTCCCTCTACCATCTGCTAAAACTAATTGATGTGAACGTTGTTTCACACTTTGTTCTAATAAGTTTACATCGTTTTGCCCATACTGCTCAGGCGAAAATAATTGTAACTGGCTCAACTGATATAACATTACAGCAAAGAGTATAATATTAGTAACAACTATAAACACAATTCTCTTTTTTTTCACATTTTCTCACCCGATAACAGTTTCGCCAAAAAAACAATCCGTTAAAAGATAAAAAGGTGAAATCTGTTAAGATTTCACCTTTTCTTTATTCAACCTTTAATATTTTTACATTCATTTCTCCACCTGGTGTTACAACGGTTACTTCTTCACCAACTTCATGGCCGAGCAAACTTTTGGCCATAGGCGAATCGTTAGAGATTTTCCCTTCAAATGGGTCTGCTTCTGCACTACCTACAATGGTATATGTTTCTTCATCACCTTCAGGCAGTTCTTGAAATGTAACGGATTTTCCAAGTTGTACAATATTTTGATTGTTTGTGTCATTTTCAATAATAACAGCATTACGAATCATATTTTCTACTTGCGCTATTCTTGATTCCAAAAATGCTTGTTCATCTTTAGCAGCATCATATTCGGAGTTCTCTGATAAGTCACCGAATCCTCTTGCTACTTTAATTCGTTCGACTACTTCTTGACGTCTTTCTGTTTTTAGATGGTGCAGTTCTTTTTCTAATTTTTCTTTACCTTCTTGTGTCATGTAATAGTTTTTTTCTTGAGCCATACCTATCAACACTCCTTCAATGCGGTATTCACCATACAAAAATGAGCAGCACGGATGCGTGCGCTCAACCTTATAATTATTTATAGCTATTTTACATGGTTTATAGAACTTACTTCATTACTATGGCAGATTTTTTTGAAATTTTCAATAGTTTTACCCATTTTTATGATATTGACCGTTCTGCCAACACACTTCTAATTTTTGTTGTCATTAAATCAATGGCTACGTGATTTTGTCCACCTTCCGGGATAATAATATCTGCGTATCGCTTCGTTGGTTCGATAAACTGTAGATGCATCGGTCTAACAATATTCACATACTGGTCAATTACCGAGTCAATTGTTCTACCTCTCTCATTAATATCCCGCATTAGTCTCCGAATAATACGGATATCCGCATCTGTATCTACGAAAACTTTAATGTCCATTAAATCACGCAGACGCTCATCTTCTAAAACAAGAATCCCCTCTAAAATAATAACATCTTTCGGCTCCACATCAATAACCCGTTCAGATCTCGTGTGTAATTTATAGTCATACACCGGCTTTTCGATTTTTTCCCTTTTTAATAGTTGTTGAATGTGTTCAATTAAAAGATCATTATCAAAAGCTAATGGATGGTCATAGTTTGTATTTAATCGCTCTTCCAATGGAAGGTGACTTTGGTCTTTGTAGTAATAGTCTTGCTCTAACATTAGAATCGTTTTATCCGTGAAGTGCTGATAGATCGCTTTCGTTACAGATGTCTTTCCTGATCCTGATCCACCGGCAACTCCTATTACAACGGGTTTGTCAGACATGTTTAGCGGAGCTCCTTTCGCATCATGTTGTACGGGTATACGGGCTGATCTACTTTTATTTTTACAGCTTGTAATGGATGACGCGCAGCATCAATTTCGTTTCCATCTTCATCCCATATTGTACCAACGGTTTGACGGAATCCACTAATTTCCGGTCCGAAAAATTCAATTTGATCACCTGGTTTAAAGTGGTTACGCTGTTGAATCGTTGCAATGTTTTCATTTACATCGAAATCGAGCACTTGTCCTGCAAAGACATAGTTTGTCTTTTTACCGTGGTTTCCATACATTTGCTCTTTATAGCTTGGTACCCCTTCATAAAAAGCAGAGGCCGTATCACGGTTTGCACATTTATCTAACTCTTCCAGCCACTCTTTTTGGACTGTAAAGTTATCTGGGTCTTCACAATACGCATCAATTACTTTACGGTATACACTTACTACCGTTGCCACATAGTGAATAGATTTCATACGCCCCTCGATTTTCAAGCTATCGATTCCAATTTCAATCATTTTCGGAATAGATAGAATCAAATTTAAGTCTTTTGGACTCATTGCAAATGGTGCATCCTCTTCAGAAAATAACGGTTTATCAGTTGCTTTGTCATCTTGCTTCATTAAGTCATAGTCCCATCGACAGGATTGACAACAGCCACCCCGATTGGAGTCACGGGCTGTCATATGATTACTCAACACACATCGCCCCGAATATGCTATACACATTGCTCCGTGAATGAAGGACTCAATTTCAATGTCAACTTTTTCTTTTATTTCTTTTATTTCTTGGTGACTCGTCTCACGAGCAAGTACAACCCGCTCTAGTCCTTCATCCTTCCAAAATTGTACGGCTTTCCAGTTTGAAAGGGACTGCTGTGTACTTAAATGTACCTCTAGCTTCGGAGCTACTCGTTTACACGTTTCAATGATTAATGGATCAGCTACGATAATTCCTGTAACACCAGCACGTTCAATCCCTTGTAAATATTCTTCTAACCCATCCATGTTTTCATTATGCGCATAAATGTTCGTCGTAACATAAATTTTTGCACCGAAACGGTTGGCAAACTCAACCCCTTCCTGCATTTCTTCCAGGGAAAAGTTATCAGCATTTGAGCGTAAACCGAATTCTCGACCACCTATAAAAACAGCATCGGCACCGTATCGTACCGCTACTTTCAGCTTTTCTAAGTTACCAGCTGGAGCTAATAATTCAGGTTTTTTTACTATTACACGCTTTCCATTTTCAACCTTAGAAATTTCCTGTTTAACAGCCATCGTTATCCTTCCTCCTTCTTAATAAACCGTCTCTTTAAAGAAAAATCCTGTATCTAAATCCCGATTTTTCGGTTGCACTTTTTGAACTTCACGATATAACTCATCTTTCATTTCAAAATACTTGTCCTCATCTTCTACATAGGTGTCAATTGCTTTCCTGTATAGTGCTACAATCGTTTCTAAATAGTAGGATGATTTTAAGACACCGTCAATTTTTAAAGAATCAACTTCAGCATCGATTAGCTCATCCAATTCATCAATCATACAAACATCATTTGGACTCATAATATGGGTTCCATTTTCATCTTCGAAAATTGGATAACGGTTATCTCGTTCAGGGTCATATAAATACAGTGATTCATCCATCCCGTATTGCTCAATCTTTAAGTTTTTCCCTTGATAGCGGAAATAGTTACCAATTAACATCCGCTTCGATTGGAACATACATGTCATACCATGTATTTGTACTTCAATTTCAACTTCAGTCTTTTCCTTCGTATCAATCACTGAGTCTAAACTTAGCTCACGTGCTAAAATGGCGCGGGAAGCACCTTTACGCCCCCAATAGTTACATGTAAACCAGTTGGTCGCAGTTGTTTCTGTGCTCCATTGAAGCTTTAAGTTTGGCGCCACTTCTTTTGCTGCCATTAAAACAGCTGGGTCACCAAATACGACAGCGTCTGGCTTTACTTCATGTAAAAACGCTAGGTAATCCGTAAGTTCATCAACCTTATCATTATGAAAAATAGCATTCATAGCTACGTAAACTTTCTTTTTTAAACGGTGAGCAATTTCAATAGCTTCCTTTACCTCATTACGGTTAAATTCCCCTGCTAAACGAAGACCAAATTTCTGCTCTCCAATCACAAATGCGTCTGCACCTGCTTTGGCAAGTCTTTCAATATCTTCAACGGAAGTTGGTGTTACTAACAATTCCGGTTTGTTCATGTTTATCACCTCTTTACGGATATAGCAACCCCGTCCCCTACTGGAACGATTGTTGTATCAAACTCTTTTTGTTCGATAAGCCAGTCGTTAAATTGGCGAACTTTACTTCCTATCTTTTGAAAGCGATCATTATCATCATCTTTCTCAACGACATAGCCTTTAAAAATTACGTTATCTGTAATTACAGTACCACCTGTAGATACAGCCTTTGAAAATATATCGAAAAATTGCTGGTATTGCCCTTTTGCAGCATCTATAAAAACCAAATCATATGGCCCCTTCGCTAATAATTGGTCAGCTTGCTCCAATGCATCTCCTTCAACTACGTGAATATGATCTTCATAGTTTGCTTCATTTATAAACGAATGGGCGACTGATATACGTGTCATGTCCCGTTCAGCTGTAACGATGGTAGCTTGCGGAAAAGCGTCCAACATACGGATAGCAGAGTAGCCGATTGCCGTCCCAATTTCTAAAATTCGTTTTGGACGTTGGATACGTATGATTTGTTGCAACAGCTCTATTCCAAACGAATCCATAATCGGAACATTATGCTCCTCTGCATACTGTTCCATCGTTTGAATGAGCTTGCTTTTTTCTTTCATTGTAGACAACAAATATGCTTTTAAACTATCTTCCATCCTGTTACGCCCTCCTCGGAACATTCATGGTTTCACTTTTAACCAAACTATAACATTTTAACACAAAAAAAGCAGGGAATGCGAATGATATTATCGCATCCCCCCTCTTGCTTATCTTCGGTGTTCTTCAATTAATTGTAAATGTTTTTCATACGTTTCCGCGTAATAAATTTCTCCATCAAGTGATGCCAAAAAGTAGTAATAATTAGACGGTTCTGGATTAATCGCAGCTTCAATTGAGTTCTCAGCAAAATTGGAAATCGGTCCAACAGGTAATCCAGCATACTTATACGTATTATAAGGTGAATCCACTTCTAAGTCTTCATATAAAACGCGATCCTTTTTTACACCTAGTGCATATAAAACAGTCGGATCAGTTTGGAGGGGCATGCTTGCCTCTAGCCGGTTATAGAACACCCCTGATATTCGTTTCCGATGCTCTGCATCTCTAGCTTCATTTTCTATTAAAGAAGCCATCGTAACAAGTTCATGTACTGACCAATTCATATCTCCGATTTGCTCAACATATGGCAAGATAATATCTTCGGTCTTCGTTAGCATCTTTTCAACAATGTCTTCTACAGTTATATTTTCCTCATAAAAATCATATGTTGCAGCAAATAAGTAACCTTCCAACGGTGTCCGAATATCCGGGTGTAGAATTTCTTCACTTAGTATAGTTGGATATAACTCAATGAGTTCTTCAATATAATCCGTGTTATTAACTTTGTCCAAAAACTCGTCTTCGCTAACCGGTGTATGGGTCGCGAAAAGTGTTGCCATCTCTTCTATTGTTTTTCCTTCGGGAATGGTTACGACATAAACAGGGTCTAGCAATACCTTACCTGTTTTAAGTGCAGCAATAATCTCATCTAAGGTCATAGACGGAGAAAATTCATATGTTCCTGCTTGGAAATCTGATTCATTTTTAAATTTTACGTAATAACGAAATACTTTACCGTTACTAATGATTCCATTTTCCTCTAATATGTTACCTATCATTCCAACTGTGGAGCCTAATGGAATGTCTATTTCGGTTATTTCGTCACTGTTTGGATCTACCGGTTGAACAGCTGTTTTCAAGTAAGAATAGCCATATATCCCAACTGTTATCATAGCCGTAAGAATAACGAATAAAGTAATAAAGACAATTCTTCTGGCAAGCTTTCTTTCTTCATATTGCGTTTTTAATTTTTGGCGATATTGGTCGCCCTTTTTTGAAGCAGACATGAGCCTCCTCCTTTCATTCCGGTATATTATACAATAAATTTGCTCCCTTTTTCTATTAAATTATACAAAAAGTCTTGTCAATTTCTTTATTTAGACAATAAAAAGTACGATCCTTTTCAATATAAATAAGAAGACTACTCCGTATCTTCCGGAGTAGCCCTTTTGGCATCAATGTTTTATTCTAATTCGCCTGCTTCAAATGTATTGAGCATCTCTTCAATCATTTCCCACTCTTGGTCAGATTCTACTTGATACAATGTTAAATCATCGTCTTCTTTTTCTTCAAAACGGAAAGCAAATACTTCCTGTTCATCCGCTTCCAGTTGCTCCACCGGTACTACTACCATGTAGGAATCGTCCGTATCATCAACATCAAATGTAAATAGGACCTCAAATAAATGTTCTTCTCCAGACTCATCTGGAATAATAATGCGTTCTCTGTCTTCTATAGCCATTGTTTTCCTCCTTATTTTTGGTTTGCATCAAGAAAACTTTGTAAGATAAATACCGCCGCCATTTTATCAATGACTTTCTTTCGTTTTGCTCGACTAACATCAGCATCTATCAAAACTCGTTCTGCAGCCATTGTAGTTAGACGTTCATCCCAAAGTTCAACCGGTATATCAAAGTTTTCCTTCATTTTATCAGCAAAATGAATACATGCTTCCCCTCGTTCGCCAATTGTACCATTCATATTTTTCGGAAGTCCGACTACTACTTTTCCTACGTCGTTTTCACGAATAATGTTCGCTAATTCTTCCTTTATGTTGTCAAATTGGCCTTCAGTCCATTGTATCGTTTTCACCCCTTGGGCTGTCCAACCTAAGGCGTCACTTAATGCTACACCGATAGTTTTTGTACCGACGTCTAGTCCTAATATTTTCATTTTTTCGCCTCATTATGCTTATCTAAATAAAATTTCACAAGTTCTTCGATTAATTCATCACGCTCAATTTTACGTATTAAGTTTCTAGCGTCTCTATGCCGAGGAATGTAAGCAGGATCACCGGAAAGAAGGTAACCAACAATTTGATTAATTGGATTATACCCTTTTTCTTTTAAAGCGTAGTGAACAGATAATAGTATATCTTCTACATTACGCTCAATTGGTTCGTCCGAAAAATTAAATTTCATCGTTTGATCATTAAAGTTCATTGGCGACACTCCTTCTTTAACTGGGAACATATTCCTCTATCACCATTATATATGTTTAACAGCTATGATAAAACTGTTTGGACATATTCTTTTGCATATTGGACAGCTTCGTCTAACTGTTCTGGGTTTTTCCCACCTGCTTGGGCCATGTCCGGACGGCCGCCGCCACCGCCACCACAACGGGAAGCAGCTTCTTTAATAAGTTTTCCTGCATGGAAACCTTGATCGATTAAATCTTTTGAAACTCCAGCCGCTAATTGTACTTTTCCATTGCTGCTTGTACCTAATAGAACGATTCCGCTACCTAACTGTTGTTTTATATCATCCACCATATTGCGTAAACCATTCATATCTGCTACATCAACACGGGCTGCTAATAAAGTCACACCGTTAATCGTTTCAACTTTATCCAAAATCCCTTTTGCTTCCATGTTCGATAGTTTTGCTGTTAAGGATTCATTTTCCCGTTCCAATGTTTTTAATTCACTAAAGAGACCTTCAATTCGGTTTGGCACCTGTTCTTTACGGACTTTCAATAACTGTGCAGCAGAATGTAACAACTGCTCACGACTCAATGTCCATTCATAAGCACTTTTACCTGTTACTGCCTCAATGCGGCGTGTACCCGCTCCAATCCCTGATTCGGCAACAATTTTAAACATTCCAATTTCGGCAGTGTTTTGCACGTGACAACCACCACATAGCTCAATACTGTAATCCCCTACAGAAACAACCCGTACAACATCACCATATTTTTCACCAAATAGAGCCATAGCCCCCATCTCTTTTGCTTCTTTGAAGGAATGAAGCCCGGTGTTTACAACAATAGATTCCCAAATTTTTTCGTTCACTTTTTGTTCAATTTGCTCTAATTCTTCTTCACTAATCGAACCAAAGTGTGAAAAATCGAAGCGTAAGCGATCAGCTGCTACTAATGAACCTGCTTGGTTTACATGCTCACCTAATACATCTTTTAGTACTTGATGGAGCAAATGTGTTGCCGTATGGTTTTTTACGATGTTAAGTCGTGTATCTTGATCAACAGTAGCTTTAACTGTTTCTTCTTTACGTAGAACGCCTTCTGTTACTTTAGCGAAGTGTAAGTTTTGCCCATTTGGAGCTTTTTGAACATGTTCGATTGTTACAACACCATGGTCAGTTTTTAATGTACCGGTGTCTGCAATTTGTCCACCACTTTCAGCATAAAACGGTGTTTGATCTAAGACAATATACACTTCATCCCCTGCACTTGCCTCTGATGCAAACTGCTTGTCTTTAATTAACTCCAGCACTTTTGCCGAAGTTTGTAATTGATCATAACCGATGAATTCACTTTCTACGTCAATCTCTCCAAGTACACCATCTTGAACTTGCATGGAATCAACTTTTTGGCGAGCTTGACGGGCACGTTCCCGTTGATTTGCCATTTCACGTTCAAAGCCATCTTCGTCAATGGTAAACCCTGCTTCTTCTACATACTCTTCTGTTAGTTCCTTAGGAAAACCATACGTATCGTATAAACGGAATACTTCTTCTCCTGGAAATACATTACTACCTTTATCCGTTTCCTTTTGGATAACAGATTTTAAAATAGACAATCCTTCATTTAATGTTTCATGAAAACGTTCCTCTTCCGTTTTGATGACGTTCTCAATAAAAGATTGTTTCTTTTGAACCTCTGGGTAGAAATCATACATAATTGTGGCAACATCTTCTACGAGCTGGTACATAAATGGCTTTTCAATGCCAAGTTGTTTCGCATAACGAACCGCACGACGCAGCAAACGTCTTAATACATATCCACGTCCTTCGTTAGACGGAAGTGCACCATCTCCTATTGCAAACGTTACTGTACGAACATGGTCCGCAATGACTTTAAACGCAACATCATGCTCTTCATTCTCACCATAGAAAACCCCTGCTATTTTTTCCGTATGTTTTATAATTGGAAGGAATAGGTCAGTTTCAAAATTTGTCTTCGTATCTTGAATAACTGACACCATTCGCTCAAGCCCCATACCTGTATCAATATTTTGCTTCGGAAGCGGGGTATAAGTATCATCAGGGTTATGGTTAAATTGAGAGAACACTAGGTTCCAAATTTCCAAATAACGCTCATTTTCTCCACCAGGATAAAGCTCAGGGTCATTTGGATCATTGCCATATGCTTCGCCACGGTCGTAAAAAATTTCCGAATTCGGTCCACTTGGCCCTTCACCTATATCCCAAAAATTCTCTTCAATACGTATAATACGTTCTTTCGGGATTCCTACTTTCGTTAACCATAAATCATAGGCCTCTTCATCTTCAGGGTGGACAGTAACAGAAAGCTTTTCTGGGTCAAAGCCAATCCACTTGTCACTCGTTAAAAATTCCCATGCCCACACGATAGCTTCTTCTTTGAAATACTCACCAATGGAAAAGTTCCCTAACATCTCAAAAAATGTATGGTGCCTTGCAGTTTTCCCAACGTTCTCAATATCATTTGTACGAATTGATTTTTGAGCATTTACAATTCGTGGGTTATCAGGAACGACACGTCCATCAAAGTACTTCTTCAACGTTGCCACTCCACTGTTAATCCAAAGCAATGTTGGGTCATCATTTGGAACTAATGATGCACTAGGTTCTACCCGATGTCCTTTTTCCTGAAAGAAATCTAAAAACATTTGACGAACTTGTGCTGAAGTTAATGTTTTATCCATTAACGTTTCCTCCTTCATAAACTAATATGATAAAAGCATAAAAAAACCGCCCTTGCTAAAAGCAGGGACGGGTTATTTCCGCGGTACCACCCTGGTTATAGATCACGTGATCCATCACCTCAAGTCGCTATAACGGTGCGAAGCCGGCGGGTATTAACCGCACTCCAGACTAGCTTTCCACGACCCTTCATCTAGAATTTCTTTCAGCCAAGGAAATTCCTCTCTAAGATACATATGTATCATAAGATGGTCTGACGTGTACTCAATCCTTCAACGTGTTCAATCCTTTACATGCCGCTATTATAGATAACTGGAACCAATATGTCAATGTTTTCCCCCTTACTTTTCCCCATTTTTCCATCCTTCTTTCATTCTAGTCATCATCAACGTATGATCCATAAATACTTTACCGATTGTTAATAAGGGAACGGCTAAGATCATGCCGATGATACCAAATGCTTCGCCTCCGATTAATAAGGCTAAAATAATGAAGATAGGATGTACATGTAAAGACCTTCCTACAATATAAGGTGAAAGTAAGTTGCTTTCGATTAACTGTACAACAAACACTACGATCACTACATATAACACCTTTTGAACTGAAATGGTAAAGGCGATAATCACAGCAGGAACTGCCCCTAATACAGGGCCAAAATAAGGGATAATATTCGTAACACCCATGAATGTTCCAAGCAATAGAGGATACTTCATCCGGATGGCCCATAGGAGTAAACTAGATATGACGCCGACGAATAAGCAAACAAGTAGTTGCCCCCTTAAATATCCTCCTAAACTTTTATTTAAATCATTCGCATACGTTTGCAGTCGTTCTTTATTTCTTTCAGGGATTACCATGACAATCGCCGATTTAAAACGATAGTAATCTTTTAGTACGTAAAATACTATAACAGGTATGACAGCTAAAATAATGAATACATCGGTAATACCCGTTAAGGAGGAAATGACATTCGTTAATAAAGAGGCGATAAAGTCTTCCATTTGTAAAAAGATTTCATCTAATCGGTCGTGAAATTCCTCAGGTAAATCTGAAGTAGATAGATATAAGTTGTAAATCCAACCTTGGAAAGTCTCCATTAATGCTGGAATGTTTTTTGTTAACTCCTTTAACTGTTGTACAAATACCGGATAGGCTTTGTACAAGCCGTACATCGCTCCTCCAAAAACCCCAAAGTAAATAAGTAATATAGCAGCCCATCTTGGCATCATATGCTTATGCAACCACTCTACTAACGGATGTAACAAATACGCAAAGAAGGCTGCAATAACAAATGGCGTTAAAATCTTAAATGTAAATACAATAATTTCTTTATAGAACGGATACGTCTTCACTACTAAAAACACTAGTACGGAAACAATTAAACTAACGATAAGCCAAAACAATAATCTTTTTTGCCGATCGTTCAAATTCGATTTCCCCCCTAATAGAAAAAGACAGCATACCGCTGTCTACCCCTTCATGATAAATTTGTTTTAAGCGAAATCATAAAGGTCACCATTGGGCTGTTAAATCTTCCTCATTAAATAAATCATCTAATGATGATAAAGAACCATCTTCTTCTACTTCGTGGACGTTTATCTTTCCGTTAACAACAGCTAGTTCTATTAAACAGTTCCAGCAATAAAATTGTTGATGACCGATTTTCCCTAAATTTTTTCCTTGGCAATTTGGACATTGCATAGCGCTAACTCCTTTATGAAATGCTAGCTATATTATTGCCCAATCATTGCCAATCTATACTTACATGAATGTTTTCTAGTATTACATAAAATCATAAGGGGAAACGGACTCATCTGTATCTTCTGTCGGTTCATCAAGAAGAAACACTGACTGCAAACGCTCTATGAGTGATGTATTTCGAATATTAATATCCTCAATCTCTGATCCATGTATAAAAGCTCTTTCATCCCCACAAATAATTAATGAACGTTTACTTCTCGTCACTGCCGTATATAGTAAGTTTTTCTTTAACATCCTTCTATAATCGGAGACGACAGGCATAATGACAATCGGAAATTCACTACCTTGTGATTTATGAATTGAAATACAATATGCGTGCATAATTTGATTCAAGTCTGATCTTGCATATGTTACTTCCTTCCCATCGAACTCAATCACAATTTGTTCCGTTTTTTCTGTCGTTTCTTTTGCTTTGAATATGGCGCAAATTTCTCCAATATCTCCATTAAACACACCTTTTTCAGGTTGATTAACTAATTGGATCACTTTATCACCCGTTCGATAGGCGACATCTTTAGTTTGAATTTCCCGTTTTTTTTCCGTCTTTGGGTTTAACAACTGTTGCAATGCATCATTTAAAGAATTAATTCCTACTTCTGTACGGTACATCGGGGCTAACACTTGAATATCCTTAACAGTATACCCTTTGTCAACCCCCTTTTTTACGATGTCGACAATGAGTGGGATTACATTTGAAGTGGAGCAAGGGATAAAAGAAAAGTCATCTCCTTTTTTCAACGACTCTTGGTCAATTTTCCCCCGTTTCATTTCATGGGCTAGTTCAATAATACGAGATCCTTCTTTTTGTCGATAAATTTCCTGTAGGCGACAAAATGGAATTTTTTCTGTTGATAATAAATCTGATAAAACTTGTCCGGGTCCTACGGATGGTAATTGATCTTCATCCCCAACTAATAAAACTTGCATATCATTTGGAATAGCCCGAAACAATTGGTTCGCTAACCAAACATCAACCATAGAAAACTCATCAATAATGATGAATCTTCCCTTCAACTGTTGGTGTTGATCAAATTCGAAGTCTTGTTGGCCTGTCCATCCTAAAAGGCGGTGAATCGTTTGGGCTGGTTGCCCAGTCGCCTCGCTCATTCGTTTTGCAGCTCTTCCAGTAGGTGCACATAATATCACTCTATCTTCATCTTTATGTTCATCAACAGGAATCTCATTTAATTGAAAAAAAGCATTGATAATCCCTTTAATTACGGTCGTTTTACCAGTACCTGGGCCACCTGTTAAAATCATCACTTTTGATTGAAGGGCTTGTTCAATAGCCTCGTACTGTTCTTGACCATAGCTTAGTTCTTCCACTTCTTCTATCTCACCAATGGTCTTCAAAATATCTGCTTCTGTATATTGGTAATCCACCGGTAAGTCGATTAATCGTTTTAATTGTTGACTTAACCCGACTTCAGCATAGTATAAGGATGGAATATACACACGGTCATTTTCGATGATTAATAACTTTTCTTCGGCTAGCATTGTCACCTTTTCTTGAATAACCTCATTGGTTAGCGGCTGATCGGACTCGTTCAATAATTGTTTTATTTGACCGAACATGGTTTCAAATTGTACGTATACATCTCCCTGTTGGGATTGCTTTGTTAAGATGTGTAAGCAACCCGCTTGAATACGATCAGGATGATCCGGGGGAATACCGATTGCTTTCGCTATTTCATCTGCTCTACGAAAACCGAAGCCTTCTATATCAAACACAAATCGATACGGGTTATCTTCCAACTGATTGATAACATTCCCTTGATAAACTTCAAACAACTTTTGGGCCATTTGCAGACCTATTCCGTACTCCGCCAATGCCATAACAATACGTTCAAACCCTTGATTTGCCCGTAATGCTTGCACAAAACCTTCCATCTTCCCTTTCGGAAAATTCGGGACATGCTCAAGTACAGATTGATCTTTTAAAATCAAATCAATGGCCTTTTCCCCTAAAGTGGCTACAATGTTTTCCGCGGTTCTTTTTCCGACTCCATAGAATAGGTCACTAGATAAATAACGAACGAGACTATCCTTTGTTTCAGGAATGTCTTTTGTATATGTAAAGACATTCAATTGTCTTCCAAACTTTGCATGTTGTTCCATATCCCCATAAAAAATATAATCTTGATTTTGTTCAAGGGGAGGGAAATATCCCTTCACAACAATTTCATCCGATTCTAATTCATCATTTGTCTCTAATACGAAAATCAGGGCAATGGAGAATTTTTCGTCTGCATTATGAAAGATGTTTCGTACGAGTTCACCTTTTACATACGTTCGATCTATCTTTTCCTTTTCGAAATCTTCCATTGCCGTTACTCCTTTTTATTGGTCTCTAAACTCTTCTACCTTTTGTTTTCCATGTGAAGCTAATAAATGATCAGGTTGAATATCTAAGGCCGTTTCAAAGCAATGTAGCGCCTTATCGTATTGATCTTTATATAAATAAGCCACACCTAAATTGTACCATGCATCACTATGTTCTCTCTCTAATTGCAGGACTTCCTCCATGACTTCCATCATAAGATCAATTTGGCCTGTGTTCGCTAATGCTAGACCATACTGGAACTTTGCATCGATATCCTTGTCGTTCAACTCTACTGCTCTTTGCAGATAAGGTAAGGCAAGTTTTGGTACTTCTTGATGGACGAAGGTCATACCAAGCATGAAATATACGTCCCCTTGTTCCAAGCCGGCTTGCATCGCATTTTGAAAGGACTGTTGAGCTTTTTCGTATTCTTCTAAATCATAATATATATTTCCTAACCCGTAATGTGCTGTACCAATCTTTTCATCAAGTTCAATCGCCTTTTTGTAAAACCGTTCCCCTCGCTCATAATCCTTTATATGCACGAGTAAGTTTCCGAAGTTCACATAGCCTAGCGGGTCATTCGGATTTTCCTCAATTGCTTCAGTGAACGCCTTCGCTGCCTCTTCAAACTTCTGTTCTTGCATATACTCTATCCCTTTTTGAATTTTGTCCATTTTTTATTGCCTCCTTACAGTAAGAAACCCTAACTCACATGAGTCAGGGAGCTTCCTATGCTAAATATTCTAATGGTTGATCCGCCTTTATCACCTTATCGATTGTTGCTCCGCCAAGACACATATCACCGTCATAAAAGACAACCGCTTGTCCAGGGGTAATCGCACGTTCTGCTTGGTGAAATTGCACATGAACATCACCATTTTCTAACGGATAGACCGTTACTTTACTATCTTTTTGACGATAACGGAATTTAGCCGTACATTCGAATGAGTCTACCGGTAAATCTTTCGTTAACCAATTCACCTTTGTTGCTTCTAAAGAGTCAGAATATAGGGATTCATTTTCATATCCTTGGGCTACATATAAAACATTTTCCGTTAAATTCTTTCCGACTACAAACCAAGGGTCTCCAGCTCCACCAATTCCCAGACCATGGCGTTGACCGATTGTATAATACATCAGACCATCATGGTTCCCTTTCTCTTCTCCGTCCAACGTTTTCATCTTACCTGGCTGTGCTGGTAGATACTCACTTAAAAATTCCTTAAAATTACGCTCGCCGATAAAACAAATACCGGTTGAATCTTTCTTTGTCGCTGTTGCTAGGTCGTGTTCTTTCGCAATTTCACGAATTTCCTTTTTATTATAGCTACCTAGCGGAAACATTACTTTTGATAAAATGTCAACTGGCAGTTGATTTAAGAAGTATGTTTGATCCTTATTTTCATCAACACCACGGAGCATAAAATAATCGTCACCTTGTTGCTCGACACGAGCATAATGGCCAGTAGCTAAGTAGTCTGCCCCCAGGGACATTGCATGATCTAAAAAGGCCTTAAATTTAATTTCTTTGTTACACATAACATCTGGGTTTGGCGTTCTTCCTGCTTTATATTCCTCAAGAAAATACGTAAATACTTTATCCCAATATTGTTTTTCGAAGTTTACGGAGTAGTAAGGGATGTCTAACTGGTTGCAGACACGCACAACATCTTCAAAGTCCTCTGTAGCAGTACAAACACCATTTTCGTCAGTATCGTCCCAGTTTTTCATAAAGATGCCGACAACATCATAACCTTGTTGTTTTAGTAATAATGCTGCTACTGAAGAGTCCACGCCGCCTGACATCCCGACAACCACTCTTGTATCTTTTCGTTCTTTCATGTTCATCACCTCTTATGATGTTAAACGTTTCACGATTTGTGAAACTTTCTTTGCACTTTCAATAATGTGTTCCTCTTCATTAGAACGACCAAAGCTAAACCGAATTGAATTTGTAGTTCGGTCATCGCTTGAACCGAACATTGCCGACAATACATGTGATGGTTCAACAGAACCAGCTGTACATGCCGATCCACTCGACGCAGCAATACCTGCTAAATCAAGGTTCGTTAACATTCCTTCAACATTCGTACCTGGGAAGCTAATATTTATAATTCCATTAACAGTTGTTTGTTCGTCACCATTAACCGTAAAAGACACCCCTTCTTCACGTAATGTGTCAATAAAAAGTTGCTTACGTCTTTTATTTTTCTCATTACGCTTCTCACGATGTTCAATTATTAACTCAACGGCTTTTTGAAAGCCTTTGGCAGCTGCTGTATTTTCTGTTCCAGCTCGTCGCTTTCGCTCCTGTTCACCACCATGCTGCAACGACTCAATCATTACACCTTCTCGCACATATAAAAATCCAATTCCTTTTGGACCATATATTTTATGTGCAGCCGTTGTCAGTAGATCTACTTTAAGCTTTTCAACGTCAATCGGAAGGGTTCCATAGGCTTGCACAGCATCTGTATGAAAATAGGCTTGATGCTCTTCTAAAATCTGCCCAATTTCTTGTATAGGTTGAATGGTACCCACTTCGTTATTCACGTACATAATCGAGACGAGAATCGTATCTTCACGTAGGTGTGATTGAACCTGCTCTACCGAAACACGTCCATTTTCATCAACTGGCAAATATGTGACATCAAAACCTTGCTTCTCTAAATACTCAGCCGTGTGTAATATAGCATGATGTTCGATTTCAGTTGTAATAATATGTTTCCCTTTATGTTGATATTTTAATGCGGTACCCATCAAAGCAATGTTATCAGCTTCTGTTCCACCGCTCGTAAAAGTAATTTCCTTTTCATTTGCTCCAATGCTTTTCGCCATTACTCTTCTAGCATCATCGAGTACTTTGCGTGCCTTTCGACCGAAGAAGTGCACACTAGATGGGTTCCCAAACGTTTCTTGTAAAACGGGAACCATTTCTTCTACAACGGCTGGGTGAACAGGTGTCGTCGCTGCGTGATCTAAGTATATTGGTTCCAATGTTGGGCATCCTCCTTTTTTAAATATAGAACATATAACCATCTTGTTCATATTCGTCATCATGATGTTGAGCTAAATCTTCAAGGGTTGTTGTATCAAGTACTTCCTTAACCGCATCTCGAATTCGAATCCACAATTCCCTTTTAGCAGGCTCCTCATCCTCAATCCCTTCAACTGGTTGAATGGGTCCTTCCAAAACCCGAATAACATCACCGGCAGTAATCTCCCCTGGTAACTTTGTTAATAAATAACCACCATGTGCTCCTCGTACACTTCTAACTAACCGAGCGTTTCGCAGGGGAGCGATTAATTGCTCCAAATAATGTTCGGATAAATCATACTCCCGTGCAATCGATTTTAATGATATTGGATCTTCCCCATGTTTCCTTGCTAATGCAATCATTATTGTTAATCCGTATCTACCCTTTGTAGAAATTTTCACCATTCATCCCCCTATTTATCAAAAAAGTCATGAAATTTTTCGTTAACGGTAATGAATATCCTATAAAATTCCCAAGCAATAGTGCTATTAAGAGTGTTCCAATACCTACGGGTCCACCTAGCATCCAACCTAAAATTAAAATGTTAACTTCAATGACATTTCGTACCCATTGAACTTTCCACCCTGTCTTTTTTGTTAAATATAGCATTAAACCGTCTCTCGGACCTGCCCCTAAACCAGATGCAACATATACGCCTATACCTAAAGCAGAAAACGCTACTCCTATAATAAACATTGGTGCCATAACCCAAAGCGACGATGGAGTTGGCAATAAAAGCAAAAATAAATCAATAAATAAGCCGATAAATACCATATTTAATATTGTACCAATTTGTGGACCTGATTTCGTCACAATACATGTAAAAGTTACGATAATCATTCCAACAATAATACTCCACGATCCGACCGTAAGGCCAAAATTCATATATAAACCGTAATGAAGAACATCCCACGGACTAATGCCTAATTCTCTTGCTTCTATCGTAAGTGCTATGCCAAATGCTAATATCATAAGTCCAACGACAAAAAAGCACCACTGTATACCTTTTGTTTCCATATGTCTATCCCTCTCTATTATCTAAACCTTAGCTATTATAGCATGAATAGACTGTCCCTTGCATTTTAAACACTTCAGAAGTACGCTAATGACAGACACGGTATAAAGGAGCGATCCCTTAATGAATACAAAACCTTTAGCTTATGCAATGAGACCACAAAATATAGACGAAATTATCGGGCAGAAACATTTAGTTGGACAAGGAAAAATGATTCGAAGGATGGTAGAAGCAAATCGGTTAGCTTCTATGATTTTATTCGGCCCTCCTGGAACTGGAAAAACGAGTATGGCCATGGCCATCGCGAAAAGTTTAAACCTTCCATATAAAATGTTAAATGCAGTAGTAGATAAAAAGAAAGATATGGAAATTGTTGTAGAAGAAGCAAAATTTTCAGGACAAATGGTTCTAATATTAGATGAGGTACACAGGCTGGATAAAGCAAAACAAGATTTTCTTCTTCCCCATTTGGAACGCAATTTAATCACTTTGATTGGTTGCACAACAAGCAATCCGTACCATTCTATTAATCCGGCCATTCGCAGCAGATGTCATCTATTTGAACTTCATAAGCTTGACGGAGAAGATATCAAACAAGGATTATTATACGCTTTACAAGATGATAAGAAAGGGTTAGGGGATGGTAACGTACAAATCACCGATGATGCACTCAATCATTTTGCGTTTGCATCAAATGGTGATATGCGTTCCGCTCTTAACGGTCTTGAATTAGCCGTCATTTCAACGAAGTCTGATCAAAATGGCATCATCCACATCGACTTAGCAACCGCTGAAGAATGCATGCAAAAGAAAAGCTTTTCTCATGATAAAGGGGGAGATGCTCATTACGATGTATTATCCGCTTTTCAAAAGTCGATTCGTGGTAGTGACGTAAACGCAGCATTACACTATTTAGGGCGACTTATTGAAGCAGGGGATTTGGATAGTATTGCACGACGGATGGTTGTTTGTGCATATGAGGATATCGGACTTGCGAACCCTCAGGCAGGTCCACGGGCGTTAGCGGCCGTGGAAGCGGCTGAACGGGTAGGTTTTCCTGAAGCGAGAATACCATTATCAGTTGCTGTCGTAGAGCTTTGTTTATCACCAAAATCTAATACCGCTTATAAAGCGTTAGATGAGGCTTTACAAGATATTCGCAGTGGCAAAAGTGGTGATATTCCGATGCATTTGAAAGATGCACATTATAAAGGGGCAAACGAGATTGGACGGGGGATTGATTATTTATATCCGCATAATTATGAACAAGGTTGGGTAAAACAACAATACTTACCGAATTCTATTAAACATAAAACGTACTATCAACCGAAGGATACAGGCAAATTTGAGGCTGCACTAAAAAAAGTTTACGAAAACATTATAAAACAACAGAAAAACTAGTATAAACTCCTCTTTTTTTGAACAAGATATTAACAAACAATGGAAAACTATTAGTTTTTATATAAAAGAAAAGAGGAGTGAAAGATATTGGCAAAAGTTAGACAAGACGCGTGGTCACATGAAGATGATCTATTGTTAGCCGAAACGGTATTACGTCATATTCGCGAAGGAAGTACCCAGTTAAGAGCTTTTGAAGAAGTCGGCGATAAACTAAATAGAACAGCAGCAGCTTGTGGTTTTCGCTGGAATGCCGAGGTACGGAAACGGTACGAGAAAGCAATTGATATTGCGAAACGCCAACGAAAAGAGAAGAAACGTGCGCTTGCACAGCAACAGAAAGTAGATAAAGGAGCCATTCGCGCACAACGAATGCCTGCTAGCACTACTGCTAGCACTACTGCTACAACGGCACCATCTACTTCCAGTGTTCCAATGGAGGCGGCAAATAGTTCTATTTCTTCTTTAGATGATGTGATTATGTTTTTACAAAACGTTAAGCAGGATTACCAGTCTACTTCATTGACAAAAAATCAAGTAGATACATTGGAAGAAGAGAACAGAAGACTACAAGAGGAAAAAGAAGAGCTGGAACAAAAGCTAGCTAAATTAGAAAAACAATACGAAACTGTACAAGAAGACTATCAAGTATTGATGGAAATAATGGACCGTGCAAGAAAAATGGTCGTATTCGATGACCAAGACCAAATGGGTGGAAAATCCTTTCGCTTAGAAAAGAACGGAAACTTACAACAAGTGGCACGATAAGTTGAATTGTGAAAGCCTATTTTTAAAGAGTAAAATAAAAAAGCCTTGGATATTACTATCCAAGGCTTTTTTACATATGTATGCAATCCCAATCGTGCCGTCATCCTTACGTTTTGAACCCGCTCTCGGCAGGTGGGTGCCCTGTTCTATGATTCATACTTCCACGCTATACTTGGAGGCTTGTATTCCACATAGAAACGTTGAGCTCCCTTTAACGTACTTGTTCGGTCAAAACTATGTGGACTGACGAACACATCAGGATTGGCTTCAATATCTTTTGTGTAATTGAATAATAGCATATATCAAGCTATTGTTTCAAGGCAATCTTTCATGGAATTTTTTTCTAATCTTCGTTCATTTTTACATCTAAATGTAGTTCTTGTAACTGTTCACTGCTTACTGTAGATGGAGCATTTGTTAATAAGTCAGAAGCTGAAGCTGTTTTTGGGAACAAGATGGTGTCTCGTAAATTACTTCTACCGGCAAGTAACATGATTAATCGGTCAAAGCCCAATGCAATTCCACCATGTGGCGGCGCTCCGTATTCTAAAGCTTCCATTAAGAAGCCAAACTCCGCAACTGCATCCTCTTTTGAAAATCCTAACGCTTCAAACATTTTCTCCTGCATTTCTTTTTGGTAAATACGTAAGGAACCCCCACCTAACTCATACCCGTTTAAAACGAGGTCATAAGCTTCAGCCTTTGCTTCACCAGGGTTTTGTTCTAACGCTTCCAGGTCTCCGTTAGCCGGCATAGTAAACGGGTGGTGGGCTGCAAAATATCTTCCTAGCTCTTCATCATACTCAAATAATGGCCAGTCTGTAACCCATAAAAAGTTAAATTTGCTCTCATCGATAAGTTGTAGCTCTTTACCCAATTTTAAGCGTAATGCCCCTAAACTCTCATATACAACCGTTGTTTTGTCGGCAACAAACAGAAGTAAATCACCATTCTCTACGTTCATCGCTTCTTTAATCCCGTTTACTTCTTCTTCCGTTAAGAACTTTGCAATAGGACCTGTTAAGGACGTTTCGTCTGCTTTTAACCATGCCAAGCCTTTTGCTCCATATACTTTTACAAAATCTGTTAGCTGATCAATATCCTTACGTGAAAAAGCATCCGCTTTCCCTTTTACATTAATCCCGCTCACTTTGCCACCAGATTGAACCGCACCACTAAATACTTTAAAGTCTGAATTGCGAACAAGATTGGACAGCGTCGTCAGTTCCATATCAAAACGAGTATCAGGCTTATCTGAGCCATATCGTTCCATTGCCTCTTCATATTCCATTCGTGGAAATGGAGTTTCTACATCGAGACCCTTTACTTCCTTCATGACACGTTTCATCATACGTTCTACCATCTCAATAATATCTTCCTTGGACATAAAGGATGTTTCAATATCAATTTGTGTAAACTCAGGCTGGCGATCAGCACGTAAGTCTTCATCTCGGAAGCAGCGAGCAATTTGATAATACTTTTCAAACCCGGACACCATCAATAACTGTTTGAACAGCTGAGGTGATTGGGGAAGAGCATAAAATTCTCCGGGATGCACCCGGCTCGGTACTAAGTAATCACGGGCACCTTCTGGAGTACTTTTCGTTAACATCGGTGTCTCTAATTCTAAAAAGTCTTCCTCGTTTAAAAATTGGCGAATTGCCTGTGTCGTATCATGACGTAATTTAAATGTTTTTTGCATTGATTCTCTGCGCAAATCAAGGTAGCGGTACTTCAAACGAACTTCCTCTGATATATCTGTGTTATCTTGAATCATAAAAGGAGGGGTTTCACTTTTATTAATGATGACTATGTCTTGTGCCTCCACTTCAATCGTTCCTGTGGCCATCTTTTCGTTCACAGTCGATTCGTCCCGTTTTACAACTTTCCCGGTAATTTGTACAACATATTCATTTCGTACATTTTCCGCTGTCTTTAGAGCCTCTTCACTAAAGGACGGGTTAAACACAACTTGGACAGTGCCAAAGCGGTCACGCAAGTCAATGAAAATGAGCCCCCCTAAATCGCGACGTTTTTGTACCCAACCTTTAATCGTTACTTCTTTTCCGACATATTCTTCTGTTAGTACTCCACAATACACACGTTTACTCATTATGACTACGCTCCCTATACAATTTCGTTTTTAAATGTGATTCTATTTCTGTTAGTGGAACATCGACTTGTTCCCCTAATGCCATGTCCTTTATATTCATGCTACCTGCCGCTAATTCATTTTCGCCTAAAATGGCGACGAATTTTGCTTTCGACCGATCGGCTGCTTTAAATTGTGCTTTCATCTTTTTTCCCATATAGTCAATATCACAACTAATACCAGCATGACGCAAGCTGTAAATAATACGTGTCGCTTCTTTTTTCGCTTCCTCTCCCATAGCAACGACGTAACAATCAAGCTCATCTTCTACCGGTAAAGTAATCCCTTCTGCTTCTAACGCTAGTAAAAGTCGTTCGATACTACATGCAAACCCGATACCAGGTGTTTCTGGGCCGCCTAACTCTTCAACGAGGCCATTATATCGCCCACCACCAGATAATGTAGTAATAGCTCCAAATCCTTCCGCATCACTCATAATTTCAAAGGCCGTGTGATTATAGTAGTCTAATCCACGCACTAATTTCGGATCAATTTCATAATCAATCCCCATTTGATCTAAGTATGCTTTCACTTTCTCAAAATAAGATTTAGACTCGTCATTCAGATGATCCAAAATAGAAGGCGCTGTAGCCATCGCCGGATGGTCTTTATCCTTTTTACAATCTAATACACGTAATGGATTTTTTTCTAGTCTCGTTTGACAGTCCCCACATAACTCTTCACGGTGTGGAGCAAAGTGCAGGATTAATGCTTGACGGTGGTTTTCACGGCTCTCCTTATCACCTAAACTGTTTAAAACGAGACGTAATGATTTAAGACCTAACACTTTATAGCAATCAAGCGCAAATGCCATCACTTCTGCGTCAATAGCTGGGTCATTACTGCCGATTGCCTCAATTCCGAATTGGACAAATTGTCTTGTTCGGCCTTTTTGTGGCCGTTCATAACGAAACATTGGGCCATAATAGAAAAGTTTTACAGGCTGTCCTGGTAAGCCAAACATCTTGTGCTGAACGTAAGAACGTACGACAGAAGCTGTCCCTTCTGGCCTTAATGTTAAACTGCGACCACCTCGGTCAGTAAATGAGTACATCTCCTTTTGTACAATATCAGTTGTATCCCCAACACCACGTTGGAACAATTCTGTTTGTTCGAAAATAGGCGTTCGTATTTCATCATAGTGATATACATTTGCCAACTGTTTTAGCTGTTTCTCTACGAACTGCCACTTTTTCGTTTGTTCTGGTAAAATATCTTCAGTACCTCGTGGGACTTTAATCATCTTTGCTCCTCCTTCTATATTGAAACGGTTAGTTCGATATAAATAAAAAAACCCGTCCCTTGTTAAAAAACAAGGGACGGGTTTTACCCGCGTTGCCACCCTAATTGAAGCAATCTCTTGCTTCCTCTTACACAGATAACGTCTGTAACGTCCGAACCTACTATGGGTCCACCATTTCGATCCGGAACCTCAGGAACGTCTTTCGCTAAGTCATCATGTAGAAATACTTTCAGCCTATGGCATTTCCTCTCTTTACATGTGGAGCTTAACTACTTTTTCCATCATAGGTTGTATGTATGAATTTTTGAATTGATTATTATCATAATGTTGTCGTAACAAAATGTCAAGAACGATTCAATCTTTCCTTTAACTTTTTTACATCACGAAGCGAAATCCCATATTCTTCAGCCAATTCCATTGCCGTTCTATCGTGGGCAGAGCTCATAAAATGGTGAAAGTTTACTTGAAAAATATCTTTGTTACGTTCATGATTCATTTGTTGTTTATCATTCATTCTCATAGTTTCACTCCTGTCCATTGTGCCAATGTTACGTTACGTACGGTTTTTTGATAAAATGATAGCAATCAATAATAATTGTCGGAGGTTACGTTTTGAAGCATATATTCATCTTTATCACCGTTATATTATTAACTTTAATTCCTCAAATTAATCACATTTATGCAAACAATGGAGTCATTCAAGTAGATGGATTAAACATCCGTAGTGGACCTGGAACTGATTATTCCGTTATAGGTCAAGCGAACAGTGAACAAGTCTTTACTGTTCTTGAACAAACAGATGGATGGGTGAACATATCAGGTAATGGACTGTCCGGATGGGTTGCTGCACAATACATTTCCGTTTTAGAAGAAAGTGATTATAGAGTAGCAGTTTCCTCTACCGAAGTAATGGTTCGTGAACAGAATACATCTACAAGTGACATTGTCAAACAAGTAACAAAAGGAACAGCATTAGAAGTCCTCAAGAAAAGTGGTAGTTGGTATGAAGTAAAGCTCCCTACCGGGGAAACCGGATGGATTGCTAGCTGGCATGTAACAAATGGTGATAACATCGAAGAAACCATTCAGGTGACATTTCATTCAGTACCGATTCGAAAGAGTGCCTCAAACGACGATGAAATAATTGGGTTCGGAGAAAAAGGAGACTCCTATCTAGTACGAAACAAAACAGGACAATGGTATGAAATAGAATATAATGATGAGATAGGGTATATACATAAACATTCTGTACAAAATCCTTTAGAAAAAAAAGAGAACATTTTACCCTTGCAACACAAAACAATAGTAATTGATCCGGGTCATGGAGGAGATGATCCGGGCACATTCGGTGTCTCTGGAACAGCTGAAAAAGATGTCGTCTTGAAGACTGCTACTTTATTACAAAAGAAATTACATCAATTAGGTGCAACAACGATATTGACGAGGACTGACGACCGTTTTATTTCTTTAAACCCACGTATAGGTACAGCAAAGTTAGTTAATGCAGATCTATTTATTAGTCTCCATTACAATAGTGCACCTGAGTTCCCTAGTGCTCGCGGTATTCACACCTATTATTACTATAGTCAATATAAAGAACTCGCACAGTACGTACAGGAAGAATTGATTAAAGAGACGTCACTTCGTGATCGAGGAGCATTACAGGAAAGTTACTTTGTCATTAGGGAAAATAAGCAACCATCACTCTTACTTGAATTAGGATTTTTATCCAACGCAACCGAAGAAGAACTCGTTCAATCAAGTACTTATCAACATCAAATTACAGATGGAATTACAAATGGCCTGGTCAAATATTTTCGCCATTAAAAAAAGCATGTCTTTCTTAATAAAGAAAGACATGCTTTTATCTATATATCTTTAGTATCAAGAAGCAATGTAACTGGACCATCATTTACCAATGAAACATCCATCATTGCTCCGAAAACTCCTGTTTTTACTTGAATACCGTGATCCTCTATAAAACGATTAAACGTCTCATAGAGGATGTTAGCTGGTTCCGGCTTAGCCGCCTCCATAAAATTTGGACGTCGGCCCTTGCGACAATCACCATATAACGTGAATTGAGAAACAGATAACGCTTGTCCTCCAACATCCTTAAGTGAATGGTTCATTTTCCCGGATTCGTCCTCAAAAATTCTTAAATGAACGATTTTATCAGCTAGCCATTTTGCATCCTTTTCTTCGTCTTCATGTGTAACACCTAAAAGAATCACTATACCTTGATTAATTTCACCTGTTACCTCACCGTCAACCGTAACATGTGCTTTAGATGCTCGCTGTATAACGGCACGCATGTATAAAACTCCTTTATTGAATCTTTCTTCTCACTGTATAAACATCTGGAATTTGCTTGATCCGTTCAACTATATTACGTAAATGACTAATATTTAAAATGAGTATTGTAATATGAATGGTTGCCATATGATTATGATCTGATTTCCCTGTCACAGCGGTGATGCTCGTTTTCGTCTCATTAATCGCCTGGAGCACTTCATTGAGCAAGCCGTGACGGTCATAACCTGATATTTCAATATCAACACTAAATTGTTTACCATCCTTGCCGTTACTTTCCCACTCAACTGGTAATATCCGTGCTTCCTCATTCTCACTCACTACATTTGGACAATCCTTACGGTGAACAGATACACCACGACCTTTTGTAATGTAGCCTACAATTTCGTCTCCTGGTACGGGGTTACAACATTTCGAAATTCGGATCAGTAAATTATCAATCCCTTTAACTTGTACGCCAGAATCTGTTTTTCGTACCTTCTTCGTTTCCACTTCTTGTTGCATTTCTTCAAGTGTTTGTTCGAACCCTAATTCTTTCTGCTTTCGCGCTCGGTACTTCTCTGTTAAACGAGTAGCAATTTGTGCAGCGGTAATCCCTTGATAGCCGACGGCTGCATACATATCTTCATCACTTGAAAAATTAAATTTACCTGCAACTCTTTCTAAATTTTCTGACGTTAAAATATCTTTCGGATTTATACCGAAATTACGAATTTCTTTTTCAACGAGTTCTTTTCCTTTTGCAATATTTTCATCACGTCGCTGCTTTTTAAAGAACTGTTTGATTTTATTTTTGGCCTGTGAAGTTTTCGTCATTTTTATCCAGTCTTGAGAAGGCCCATAAGAGTGCTTAGACGTCATCACTTCAACAATATCACCAGTTCTTAATTGATAATCTAACGGTTCAATTTTGCCATTAATTTTCGCACCAATTGTCTTGTTTCCGATTTCGGTATGAATCCGGTAAGCAAAATCAATCGGGACAGATCCAGATGGAAGTTCAATCACGTCTCCCTTTGGCGTGAAGACGTATACCATATCTGAAAACAAATCCATTTTTAACGATTCCATAAACTCTTCCGCATCGTGTGTCTCGTTTTGCCACTCTAGTATTTCGCGGAACCATGTTAACTTATCTTCGAAAGATTTACGATTTTGATTTGTTCGTTTTCCTTCTTTATATGCCCAGTGGGCCGCAATTCCGTACTCAGCGATTTCGTGCATATCCTTCGTACGGATTTGTACTTCTAATGGGTCTCCCATCGGTCCAATTACCGTTGTATGCAATGACTGATATAAATTAGGCTTAGGCATTGCAATATAATCTTTAAAGCGTCCCGGCATTGGTTTCCAGCATGTATGAATAATACCTAATACTGCATAACAATCTTTAATGCTATTAACAATAACTCGGACAGCTAAAAGGTCATAAATCTCATTAAACTGTTTATTTTGCATAACCATTTTTCGGTAAATACTATAAAGATGTTTTGGTCGGCCTGAAATATCAGCATCGATATTGACTTTACCTAGTTCATTGTTGATCTCCTCAATGACATCATCTAAATAATTTTCCCGTTCGTTTCGCTTTTGCTTCATCAAGTTTACGATACGATAATACTGCTGTGGGTTTAAATATCTTAGCGCAGTATCTTCCAGTTCCCATTTAATGGTCGAAATTCCTAACCGATGAGCAAGCGGTGAAAAGATTTCCAATGTTTCATTCGCTATACGCCGCTGTTTTTCAGCAGGTAAATGCTTTAATGTACGCATATTGTGTAATCTGTCCGCCAACTTAATTAAAATGACCCGAATATCCTTCGCCATCGCAACAAACATTTTACGGTGGTTCTCCGCCTGTTGCGCTTCTTTTGATTTATATTTAATTTTTCCTAGCTTTGTTACACCGTCTACAAGCATGGCGATTTCATCGCTGAACGCTTCCCGCAAATCATCAATTGTATAGTCTGTATCTTCCACTACGTCGTGTAGGAAGCCACAGGCTACTGTTGCAGGGTCCATTCGTAACTCAATTAAAATGCCTGCCACTTGAATCGGATGAATAATATAGGGCTCTCCAGATTTACGGTACTGGGTTCGATGAGCATGCTCCGCATATTCATATGCCCGACGCACTAACTCTATGTCTTTGCCTGAGAGGTATTGTTTCGCTTCTTCAATAACCTCTTCAGCAGATAAAATTTTTTCTTTAGCCATGGAATCACCTTATATCTATCCATTGTGTCTGACAAAACAATAGGTATTTTTAATCATTATTTATTTATTGTAAACGAAAAATAACGAAACTTCGAAAAAAAAGTCTAATAATCTGATAATAAACAAAGAGTACTCTTTTGACAAGAGTACTCACTTATTCCCTTAATATTCCATAAGTGTTAATACGTCATAACCTTCTAACTTTTCTCTTCCATTAAGGTATGTTAATTCAATTAAAAAGGCGCATCCGACGACAATTCCACCAAGATCTTCAACTAATTTAATTGTCGCTTCAATCGTTCCACCAGTAGCAAGCAAATCATCTGTAATTAAAACTCTTTGGCCTGGCTTAATGGCATCTTTATGGATGGTCAATACATCTTTTCCGTATTCTAATCCGTAATCCACTTTAATGACTTCCCGTGGTAACTTTCCCTCTTTACGGACTGGAGCAAAGCCAATTTCTAACGCATACGATACAGGGCATCCTACAATAAAGCCTCTTGCTTCAGGTCCTACTACGATTTCTGCATCTTTTTCACGTGCATATTGAACAATATCATCAACCGCTGACTTGTACGCCTTTCCATTGTCCATCAATGTTGTAATGTCTTTAAATTTAATCCCTTTTTTAGGCCAATCAGGTACTACCGTAATATACTGCTTATAATCCATGTAAAACTTCCTCCTTATTTTCGGTAAAGGATCTATATTGTTCAAACCATTCATTGAGTTGTCGATATGATGAAAAGTAAAGTTCCTTTTCCGCTGTCAATTCCTTCATTTTTCTTTGATACACGTTGGATTCTGTTAAATCCCGCTTTTCCGGATTTGGATGTATATGAAGAACGCCATCATTCATTTTAACAAATTGAAGTTCTAAAAACACCTCTATAATAAAATCTAATAATTCCGAAGACCAGCCTTTTGCTTTCATCAACCTTTGACGATGAACATTTAAGTTCAATTGTTTTTGTTTTAACATAAAGCCATAGAACCACTTAAAATGTTCACGGTTCGGAGATTGACCGAAAGAATCGGTAGTCGGTTTGAAACATACGTATATTTCATCGGGGAAGTAGTGATGTAATACTTGTTCCAAGTCCTCAATTTGTTCAGGTAAGTCTAATATTAGTATACCCTTACACTTTGATAATGTTGCTATATCTGTCGCGACCCATTCTTGGTTACTCAATAATTGTACATCACCTATCGACACATTTTGACTACGAAAATACAATCCTATGTAGTCATCAGCGGAGAGGTGGTGTAATTGTTTATGCAAGTGATTGGAACCACGGTAATCAAACAGTTGCCAATGGTCGATCTTTACATCTTTTAGCATCATCTGTAAACGTTTTTTGCCGTTCCATTCGTTAATGCTTAACTCACCAACTGCTGTAACATTCGATTGTGGTGCTATACGTGGAGCTAGATCCCCCATCCCAAACCCGACAATATCAACAGTCGTTGAATCCTTTTGAAAGAAAAACTTAAGATGATCCGATTTAGCCCCAATTTGACGAATATCATCAGGGCTTTCACTCACTTCAAAAATCGGTTTTGGATTCCCCATACCAAACGGGCCGAGTTTTCCAACTTCTTGAATCGCTTGTTCGGTAATATCTGTTAAATCAATTTTCATATCAACTGAGATAATCGGTAAGAAATCGTTGGCTGTAAGTTTCTGCTCAGCTAGCGTATTTAATTCCTCTCTCAACTGTTCTATTTGATCAAGTCGGAGCGTCATACCTGCTGCTTGGGCGTGACCCCCAAAATGAAGGAAAAGGTGACGTAATTCCATGCAATTTTCGAACATATCAAAACGTTCAATACTTCTAGCTGAACCTTTTGCTTCACCTTTCTCTTTATCTATTCCTAGTACAATGGTTGGGCGCTGAAATTCGTTTACAATTTTCGAAGCTACGATTCCTAAAACACCAGGATTCCAATCTTCTTTGGCAAGTACAATGACAGAATCTTGGTCATAACAATTTGTTTTTATCATTTCCCTAGCTTCTTCGGTTATGTCACTCACAATTTTTTGGCGCTTTTGATTTAATGACTGAACTTCTGCAGCAATGTGCTTAGCAGAATCAAGGTCTTGCTCTAATAACAATTCAACAGCGAGAGTTGCATCTTGCAGCCTACCGACAGCATTTAAGCGGGGGCCAATTCCGAAGCCAATGTGCTCCTCTGTTACGTCTCCAGAAATTTTACATATTTCTTTTAATGCTGTTAATCCAGGTCGCTTCGTATTTGTTAATGCTTTTAAACCATGGGCAACGAGAATACGGTTCTCTGATTTTAAAGGTACAAGATCAGCAACCGTACCGATTGCAGCTAAATCAAGGAGATGGTACGGAAATTCTCCTAATAAGGCATGGGCCAACTTAAAGGCGACACCGACACCGGCTAATTCATCAAAAGGATAATCATTTGCTAACTTTGGATGTATCGTACCAAATGTTTCTGGCAATTCTTCCTGTGCTTCATGGTGATCTGTAATAATTAAATCGATACCTAATTGTTTTGCTACTTTTGCTTCATGCACAGCAGCGATTCCTGTATCTACCGTAATAATAAGCGAAACACCTGCCTGTTTCGCTTGTTTAAATGCTTCCTCATTTGGTCCATACCCTTCGGTAAACCGGTTTGGGATATAATAGTCTACAAGAGCATCTAACTTTCTTAATGTATCAACAAGTACAGTTGTTGACGTCACCCCATCAGCGTCATAGTCACCGAATATTAAGATGTTTTCACCTTGTACAATCGCTTGATGAACACGTTCAACAACTTTTTTCATATCTGGGAATAAATACGGATCATACATATCCTTAAGATTTGGAGCTAAAAAGGTTCTAGCGTCCTCTGTATTATCAATCCCTCTTTGTAGTAAAAGCTTTTTTGTCAAATTTGAGAGTGGTAATTGTATATCAATGTGATCGTCTTTTAATTGTTTATGTTGCCAATTTGCTTTACTTCGTAACATAAATTCACCCCTGACGAACTCATTATACTAGAGGTCATCAGGGGTGGCAAACAATCATTTACCTTTCATTTCGTCGGCTGTTTTTATTTCATTTTCTTGTTTTCCTTTTTCAGTCGTTCCCGTTTTCTCTATCTCTTCTTCCGTATTTTCTTCAGGCTGTATCGTTTGTTCTTCTGCTTTTGTTTGTTCACGTAGTTGTTCGTTCTCTGCACGCAAAAGACGAATATCCTTCTGTAATCGGTATAATTTCATCGCACCAAATCCAGCCGTTACAATACTCCCCATGAGCACAGAAAACAAAATCACCAAAATTAAAGGAGATTGACTCGTATAAAACAAAAAGTTTACTGGAACTGCATCAACATTAATAATGGCAAATATTGCAATGATGATGGCGAAGACGATAGCTAATATAAATGATGTTTGTCCTTTCAAAATCACCACTCCTAAAAAGTTCATCCATTATATTGATTTCCCTAAAATCACGTCGATTAACCGAGAAATATGAACCTGCCTCAAAACTATGGGCAGGTTTCATGATTTATACTTGTGGTCCATCGTTTGATTGCTTTTTCACATATTGCAAAGGCTTATCGTTTAATGATTTACCGCGGAACACAAGCCACAATTGCGAAGCAATAAATAGAGACGAATACATACCAGCAATCAAGCCGATGATTAAGGCGAACGAGAACCCGGTAATGGATGTTGCACCAAAGATGAGAAGCATAAGTGCTGCAAGTACAACGGTAACAACTGTATTAATACTTCTGGCTAACGTTTGCATTAAGCTCTTGTTTACAATTTTGGCTAACTGTGTCATTGACTTAATCCGCTTTTCTAAATATAAGTTTTCCCTTATTCGATCAAAGGTAACAATCGTATCGTTTACCGAATAACCGACAATGGTTAGGATGGCTGCAATAATGGTGATATCAAACTCCAACTGTGTCAAACTAAACAGTGCAATAATAAAGAATGCATCATGAAGTAATGCAATAATCGCTGTTAGTGCGAAATAAAACTCAAAGCGGATCGTTACATAAATAATGATACCAATAGAGGCATAGAGAACAGCCATAATTGCATTTTTCGCTAAGTCCCGCCCTACTTTTGGTGTTACTGTACTGACATTTGGCTCGGAACCGTACTTATCTACAAAGTGATCCTTTAAGGTTGCAATATCTCCTTGGGACAGTACCTTGTCATAGCGTGCAATTCCAATTTCACTATCATCACCTGCAAGTACTACCTCCACCGGTGCTAAGTCAACTGCCTGCAATTCACGCTCCACTTCCTCAGTAGAAAGGGTTTCATTCGCTAAAATTTGAACCCTTGAACCACTTGTGAAATCAATGCCTAAGTTTAGTCTAAACAGTAATAGTGCGAAAAGTCCTGCTAAGAGAAGGACTCCGGAAATGGCAAAGAACTTTTTACGGTGTTTTACAAAGTCAAACGTTCGACCGAAAACGAACGGTTCTACTTCCTCACCTTTTGTAATGTCTTTAATCTCCTCTTGTTTTACCCCAAACCATTTTGGACGCTTATTTAAATAACGACTTTTCACCCATAATCCTAATAACAAACGAGTTCCGTAAACAGCGGTTATAAAACTTACTAATATACTCACGATTAACATCGTTGCAAAACCTTTTACCGAACTTGTTCCAAATATAAAGAGAACCGTTGCGGCTAAAATCGTTGTAATGTTTGCATCTAATATTGTAGATAATGAGCGACTGTTTCCTGCCCGAAAAGCGGAGGCAATCGTCTTACCCGATTTTAATTCTTCTTTTAGCCGTTCGTATGTAATAATATTGGCATCAACGGCCATACCTACCCCTAATATAAGGGCTGCAATTCCTGGTAGTGTTAACACACCATTCATTAAGTTAAACACGACTAATATTAAATAAATATAAATACTTAACGTGATAGCTGCAATAACCCCTGGGAATCGGTAATAAAAAATCATGAACGCGAATATTAGCGCAACCCCCAAAAAGCCAGCAAATACAGTTTTGTTTAACGCTTGTTCACCAAATTGGGCTCCAACCGATATGGAGTACAATTCGGTTAACTTGGCCGGTAGAGAACCAGCATTAAGAATATCAGCTAAACGTTTCGCAGATTCTACTGTGAAATCACCTGTAATCATGACATCAGTTGTCATAAGCGTTTCGCCAACTCGAGGTGCTGAAATATATTTAGGGTCTTCCTTACTTGCTTCTTCTAAGTAGGAATCTCCTTCCTCAAAATCAAGCCAGATGACTAACCGATTCATCGGTTCAGGTAATTGGGAAATTTCTCTTGTTACTTCACCAAACTTTTGCGCGCTTTTCATTTGTAATGTAACAATCGGATTCCCAAAATCCGGGTCAAAATCTTGCCTTGCGCTACCTTCTTTTACATCCGTACCATTTAAATATTCATGATCCTCTGTATCACGAAACGAAAGACTTGCTGTAGTAGACAGAAGTTCCCTCGCTTCGGATTGATTTTGCACACCTGCCAACTGAACACGAATCCGGTCTTGCCCTTCTGTTTCAATTGTTGTCTCACTAATTCCAAGGACGTCTACACGCTCCCGTAGGCTTTGGACGGTAGCATCCATCATATCTTCTGTTACTTCTTGATCATCTTGAATTGGTTCCACTTCATATAAAATTTCAAAGCCGCCTTGTAAATCTAAACCTAACGTTATGTCATCTGCAATTTTAGTTGATGTTGTTCCAATAAGTGTACCGATAACAATAATTAGGGCAAAGAAGGCAACTAATCTGCCTCGTTTCACCATGTTGAAATGTTCCTCCTTTATCGTTAAGCACTATCGCTTTTCATCTGTCGTTATTTATTGATGTCATTCTGATTCGGGGCTTTCCTCATAACCTTTCAGCGCCTCAATATGAGCCATCAAATCGTCATTTTTGTAAACTTGTGACGTAATATAATTCATATAAATACCCGCATCTAAATGTAATATGTCTTGTACCACTTGGTGGAGTTTTTTTTCTACATCTTGCCTCCACACTTTTTTCATTAAACATTTCCAAACATCTTCTTCATTTGCCTTTCGATACCCCAACATATGTAGTTCTTCCACTTTACTCCTTAATGCCGGCAACACAATTGGTTTCCAGCTAGATACGAGCCGTCCTTCTTTCATCAAGTCGCCCCCTTTTTTATGGCAAAGCCTATATGGCTTGTCATGCTTGACCAACTATTCAGCATATACATTCATTGTATATGATTTTTAATCTTTTGAGAAGGCAGGGGCAAGGGTATGACGAAACAAACCTTTATTCAAGGAACTGTCATATTAATCATCGCTGGCATGATTACTAGGTTTCTCGGATTTATTAACCGTATCGTAGTTGCTAGAATTATGGGAGAAGAAGGTGTTGGTCTTTATATGATGGCACTACCAACCCTCTTTCTCGTTATTACACTTACGCACCTTGGACTACCAGTAGCAATCTCAAAACGGGTTGCTGAAGCAGATGCTGTAGGTGATCGCAAAAAAATTAAACGCATTCTGATCATTTCCTTCAGTATTATATCTGTCTTAAGTATTATCTTTACTATCGCCTTTATATTCGCTTCACCGCTCGTGGCCAAATATTTGTTAACAGATGAACGTACCCTTTATCCGTTAATCGCCATTAGTCCTATTGTACCGATCGTTGCTATATCAGCGGTTTTACGAGGTTATTTCCAAGGGTTACAAAATATGAAGCCTCAAGCTTTCGCCCAAGTCATTGAACAGATTGTTCGGATTAGTTGTGTTGCTTTTTTAACAAAGATGTTACTCCCGTATGGTGTAGAGTACGCAGCAAGTGGAGCCATGATTTCGGTTGTCATCGGAGAATTTTGCTCATTAATGTACATTATTCATCAATTTAAACGCCGAAAGCGAATTACGTTAACGACAAAAATGAAACAATCATTTAAAAAAGGAAAAGAAACCTTACAAGAATTGATGTCCATTGCTTTACCAACGACCGGCAGTCGACTAGTTGGATCGATTACATTCTTTTTAGAGCCAATACTAGTTTCTCAAAGTTTGGCCATTGCCGGATATACGATCTCACAAAGCACAAGCTTATATGGAGAGTTAACTGGTTATGTCTTACCATTGTTATTTCTTCCAACCTTTATCACTCAATCACTGTCAACTGCACTCGTACCTTCGATTAGTGAAGCAGGGGCAAAGCACCAGCGGAAATTAATACATTATCGAATTCATCAATCCATTCGATTATCTTTCGCCTCCGGAGCTTTAGCGACAGTCGTATTGTTCTTGTTTGCGAAACCAATATTACTGTTCATGTATAATGACACTGATGCAGCATTTTTCGTAACATTTATGGCACCATTTTTCCTATTACTCTATTTTCAATCGCCATTACAGGCAGCTTTACAGGCGTTAGATTTGGCGAAACAAGCAATGTATAACAGCATTATCGGTGCCATCGTAAAGTTCTTTGTCCTGTTAGCACTTGCTACACAACCCGCTTTTGGTATTAAGGGTGTTGTCATTTCTATCGTTGTTGGGGTAGTACTCGTAACATTACTTCACGGTGCCGCATTATCGAAGCATATTGGTTTTAAGATGCGTAAGCTTGATATACTAAAAATGATTGCCCTGCTCCTTCTTACGTATTTTGCAGGCAAGTTCTTAATGGACATGTTTACAGACCTGTACAAAGTTCCAGTCTTAGCGTTCCTTTTAATCATCTTATCGGTTGTTTATTTACTCCTATTATATATGTTCCGGTTTATAACGAAAGAGGAACTGAAACAATTGCCATTCTTTAAATGGAAATAAAATTCATGTTGAATAATGAAATGCTCAGATAATATCTGAGCATTTTCATATTTACTCCGATTTTACTATTGATTGACCATCAATTCATCGTATAAAGGAGAACTATATATCCTTCAACGAAGCATTATTCCGAAATAAAAAGCAGCCCTTCTCCTGCTACTGGACTGCAAAAAATAAGTATTATTTTATATTTGGACTTACATGATTATTCATCTTCGTCGATAATGTCTACATGAAGTGTGTCATTTTGATTCAAAGCACAATAAGAAATGTTTCTTATATCTGTGTAACCTTGCCTTTTTAATTGATTTCTTAACCATTCCTCTTTTTTCTTTGCCTCTTCTAATGCTTCATGTTGGATTTTCCCATCAACAATCAGTGGTTTATAGATCAGCATTGGGTTATTTTTCTTTTCAAAGACCGATAATTTTCCGTTCGCCTCTAAAATGGCAAGTTCCACTTCTTGAACATGTTGAATTCCTTTATCTCGAAGTTGTGTTAATAAATCATCCATATTGTATCGTTGCTTTCTCATTTCTCGTTCAACTAGCTTACCCCCATGAATAATGACAGACGGTTTACCATCCAAAATTTCCCGTGCCTTTTGATTTTTCAACGATAAATAAGCGGTAAAGTGTTGAATACCTAGTAATAAAACCATTGGAAAAACGGCCATAAAAAAATTACGTTTCAAATCGTCAATCGAAATAACCGCCATTTCCGCAACCATAATGAAAATGACTAGATCCAAAATACTTAATTCTCCAATTTCCCTCTTGCCCATTAACCGTAAAGTACCAAAAACAAACAAATATGCAAGTAACGTTCGCCAAATAATCTTCCAAATTTCAATAAAATCCACGTTTCCACTTCCTTTAACACAATGAAAGTAGGGAATACCATCAGTAAGTATTCCCTAACAAAGTGTTTTTTAAAGTGGATTCTGTATAAAAGGAAGTAAATAACGGAAAAACACGTATACCATTGAAATGACTAACGAGAAAATAACAATTGGAAAACCATATTTCATGTATTTCATAAAGGAAATTGGTTCGCCTTTACTAGCAGCGATACCAGCCACTACAACATTCCCAGATGCACCTAACAATGTTCCATTCCCACCTAAGCAAGCACCTAATGCCAATGACCACCATAGCGGGTCCAGATTTAGCATTCCATATTCTTGAAATTCATATATAACAGGAATGGTTGCGGCAACAAACGGGATATTATCAACAATGCCAGAAAAAATACCCGAAATCCATAAAATCATAATCGCGGTCTTCGGCAAATCCCCTTCCGTAATCCAAATGATCCCTTTCGCAATTTCATCAATCACTCCTGACTTTTGCAATCCACCTACTAAGATGAACAATCCGATAAAGAAAAATAATGTTAACCATTCCACTTCACGAAATACAACTTCTGCATCTGTATCTTGATCTGTTACCAACAACAATAATAAGGCACCACAGACCGCAATGGTCGTAAGATCAACATGTAATAAAGGTTGTAGTAAAAAACCAATAATGGTTAGTAATAGGATGGATAATGATTTATAAAGCAAAGGTGACTTTTTTAAATAGTCATTTGGATTTAACTGCTTAATTTTTTCATGATTTAATGGATCTGCTTTTAATGAAGAACGGAAAAAGAATAGCAGGAACATTATCATGAATAAAAAGATAATAAAAACGACTGGACCTAAATGGACGAGAAAAGAAACAAACGTAAAATGTTCTACAGCTTGACCAATCATAATATTTGGCGGGTCACCAATTAAAGTTGCTGTTCCCCCGATATTGGAACTAAAAATTATGGCAACTAAATATGGAAAGTTCGGTAACGATAAAATTCTTGTCAAGTGCATAATAACCGGCACAAATAATAGAACAGTTGTCACATTCGCTAGCAAGGCAGATCCGATTGCTGTTAAACAAGAAACCAATATGAGTAACTTTACCGGTTCTCCTTTAATTCGTTGTGCTAATAAAAGGGCTATATATTCAAAAAAACCCGTCTTTTGTGTTATGGAAACGAGCACCATCATTGAAAATAACAGTGCAATCGTATGCCAATCGATAAACGTATAAAAGGCATCATTCCAACTAAATATGCCTGTACAAAGCATAAGAATACCGCCTGCTAACGCAATTAACGCCCGGTCAACTTTTTCTAAAATTATTAACATATAACTCACTATGAAAATCGTGATTGAAAGTACTGCCTCCATGTTATTTCTCCTTTTTGTCCCATTTTTATTAAATATATTCACATACATGTCCAAAATATTTTTCTTCTATTTTTTTTCTTTGTGAATACAATGGTTTTAAACATGGACAAACAAGGGGGAAGGAATGATGATGACACAACGTTTTACTGCATTACTTTTTGGGTGGGTTACCGTCTTTGCACTTATGCTAGTAAGCAGTTTTATTCTTGCCCTTATCATACGATTCGCTGAACTACAAGCGACAACACTACATTGGGTAACGTTTGGGTTAGGGATTCTTTACTTATTTTTAGGAGGATTGTTCGCAGGTGTAAAAGGAAAAGAAAAAGGATGGATTTTAGGCGGGCTTACCGGATTGGGCTATTCACTATTTATCTTACTATACCAATTTCTCGCCCATAACCACATCTTTCATGGGCAACAGTGGATTTACCATGGGCTATTTATTTTAGTAGCAGCATTTGGTGGTATTTTCGGTGTTAACTTGATGAAAAGTGATAAATAAATATCGGATAAGCTAGTCAAAAAAAAGCGTTTCTCTCATTTTGAGAAAAACGCCCTTTTTTTCTTAGTCAGTTACAACTTCACGTACAGCTGTACGATCATATGTAAGCTTTGTACCGTTGTCTACAGTAACGACGATTGTACCTTCATCCAAAGCATGTATTTCACCATGCAGCCCACCGATTGTTACGACCTTGTCACCTTTTTTTAATTCATTCTGCATTTGTTGCACACGTTTTTGGCGCTTCTGTTGCGGACGAATTAAAATGAAATAGAAAATGACGAAGAATAAAAGAATCGGTAGTAAGCTTCCTAATGCATCCATTTGTTTCACTCCTTTCTGAACAATTAAAAATTTTTAGCATCTGGTTTATTCAAACCATATTGTTCAAAGAATTCTTCGCGGAAATCGCCCAAACGATCTTCTCGTATCGCTGTGCGCACTCGCTCCATCAATTTTACCAAAAAATATAGATTATGATAAGTCGTAAGACGAATTCCAAACGTTTCATTTGTTTTTATTAAGTGACGAATGTAAGCTCTTGAATAATTTCGGCATGTGTAACAATCACAATTTTCATCTAGTGGTGAGAAATCCCGTGCATATTTGGCGTTTCGAACAACTAACCGACCATTGGAAGTCATACAAGTTCCATTTCGAGCTATTCTTGTTGGAAGTACACAATCAAACATATCAATTCCACGTATAGCCCCTTCGATTAACGCATCAGGCGATCCTACACCCATTAAATAACGGGGTTTCTCTTTAGGTAAATGTGGTGTCGTATAATCTAACACCTTATACATGACATCTTTCGGTTCACCTACAGACAAGCCTCCAACCGCATATCCCGGGAAATCTAATGAAATTAAATCTTTTGCACTTTGTCTTCTTAAGTCCTCATATTCCCCACCTTGAATAATACCAAATAAACCTTGATCATTCGGCCTTTTATGGGCTTCTAAACAACGTTCTGCCCAACGACTCGTCCGTTCAACTGATTTTTTCATATAATCGTAATCAGCAGGGTATGGAGGACATTCATCAAATGCCATCATAATATCTGATCCGAGTGCATTTTGGATATGCATCGCTTTTTCTGGTGACAGGAACAGCTTTTCTCCACTAATGTGATTTCGAAAATGTACGCCTTCCTCTGTAATGTTCCGTAAATCGCTTAAACTAAATACTTGAAATCCTCCAGAATCCGTTAAAATTGATCCATCCCAATTCATAAAGTTGTGCAATCCACCAGCTTCCTCAATAATATCTTCGCCTGGACGTAACCATAAATGGTATGTATTGGACAGGATTATATTTGCCCCGATTTCCTTTAATTCTTCTGGACTCATCGTTTTTACCGTTGCTAACGTTCCGACAGGCATGAATACAGGTGTTTCAAATGAACCATGCGGGGTATGGACACGACCGAGTCTAGCTCCTGTTTGCTTACATTCTTTTATAAATTCGTATGTTATTGCCATGATGACACGCTCCTGTACTTATAATATCAACATTGCGTCTCCAAAACTAAAGAAACGGTATTTTTTTTCAACGGCTTCTTCATATGCTTTTAAAATAAAATGCCGATTGGCAAAAGCACTAACTAACATAATAAGTGTTGACTTCGGCAAGTGGAAGTTTGTAATTAAACCGTCAATCGCTTTACATTCATATGGAGGATAGATGAAAATATCTGTCCAACCTCTTGCTTCAACAAATTTTCCGTGGTCCCTCATAATCGTTTCCAATGTTCTCGTAGATGTCGTTCCTACTGAAATAATTCGTCCACCATGCTCTCTCACGTTTGTTAGAAGGTCCGCAGTTTCTTTATCCATATGGTAAAATTCTGCGTGCATTTCATGATTTTCAATGGTATCTACACTTACAGGGCGAAACGTACCTAAGCCAACATGCAATGTAATGTAAGCAATGTGGACACCAAGTTTTTCAATTTCAGCTAGTAATTCATCTGTAAAATGTAATCCTGCTGTTGGAGCTGCAGCTGATCCTTCCTCTTTCGCATATACCGTTTGATAGCGATCTCGATCATCAAGCTGCTCTTTTATATATGGAGGCAAGGGCATTTCCCCGAGTTTTTCTAACAGTTCCAAAAATATTCCTTCGTACTTAAATTGTAATACTCTACCACCATGTTCCTTTTCGTCAATACATGTGGCTTTTAACAGCCCTTCTCCGAATTGTAACGTCGTACCTTTTTTTACTTTTTTCGCTGGCTTCACTAACACTTCCCAGTTGTCTTGCTCCATTTGGTGAAGTAGTAACACTTCAACTTTAGCGCCTGTCTCCTCTTTCGTACCGAATAGACGTGCTGGTAACACCTTCGTATTATTTAATACGAGACAGTCACCTTCTTGCAAATATTGTGTAATATCGAAAAAGTGTCGATGCTCAATCGTTTCCTCACTTCGGTTGAGTACCATTAACTTTGATGAGCTTCGGTCTTTTAACGGTGTTTGTGCAATTAGTTGTTCTGGTAAATGAAAATCAAAATCTTCTACTTTCATCGTGATCTCCTTACTTCGTGTCATTTCATTTTTCCGATAAAATAAAATACGAGAGATAATATAATGCTTACGACGATGGACGTCATAATAGGGAAAAAGAAAGTGAAATTTCCTTTCTTAACTGTAATATCCCCTGGTAACTTCCCAATTACACTCCAAATGAGCCCAATAACAACAAAAATAATACCGATAAATATGAACAGTCTGCCAAATTCCATTATTCCACCGGTACCTCCCGATTAAAATGTTCATATGCTTTTGGGGTTAATACCCTTCCTCGAGGCGTTCGTTGAATAAAACCAATCTGTAAAAGGAATGGTTCATAAACATCCTCGATTGTTTGGGATTCTTCGCCAATTGTAGCAGAAATCGTATCAAGTCCTACTGGACCGCCACGAAATGAATCCATAATATTCATTAAGTATTTATGGTCAATGTGGTCAAGACCTAGAGCATCAACTTGCAACATCTTCAAAGCTCTTTGAGTTGTTTCAAAGGAAATCGTACTTTCCCCATTTACTTGGGCAATATCCCTTACCCTTTTAAATAATCGATTAGCGATTCTTGGCGTACCCCTTGATCGTCTGGCGATTTCATTTGCTGCACTCTCTTCAATACCCATTTGGAAAATGTCTGCCGTTCTCTTAATAATATTACACAAATCTATTGTTTCATAGTATTCTAAACGGCTCAGTACACCGAAACGATCTCGTAATGGGGCTGACAAAAGACCTGCTCTAGTTGTTGCACCTACTAAGGTGAACGGCGGTAAATCTAATCGTACCGAACGTGCACTCGGACCTGATCCAATAACAATATCTAAACAAAAATCTTCCATTGCCGGGTAGAGCACTTCTTCTACAGAGCGAGGAAGCCGATGGATTTCATCAATAAATAATACGTCCCCTGCCTCCAAAGAAGATAAAATAGCAGCTAAATCTCCTGCTCGTTCAATAGCTGGACCTGAGGTCGTCCGGAATTGTACGCCCATTTCATTTGCGATAATCGAGGCTAACGTCGTTTTCCCTAATCCCGGCGGGCCATAAAGGAGGACGTGATCAAGAGGTTCATTGCGCATCTGGGCCGCTTCTATAAAGATTTTTAAGTTTTCTTTCGTTTTCGTCTGACCGATGTATTGGTTAAGTGTTTCGGGACGTAAACTAAATTCAATTGTTACATCTTCCTCTTGAATTTCACCGGAAATCATTCGTTCATCCACTTTAATCCCTCCTTTTTACGAACTTTTTATGAGTAAGGCTAACGCCTTTTTAATACACTCATCAACAGATGTAATTTCTTCTTTCCGCAACATTGGAACGATAGATTGAATTTCACGTTCAGAGTAGCCCAAGGCCTTCAATGCTTCAATCCCTTCATCAAGAACGGTAGGATCAGCGGGAATTTCGTCACTAAATAATGAGTTTGACGGAATATCTACCCACTCTGTTACCTTCCCTTTAAGATCGAGTATCATTTGACGTGCAGTCTTCTTTCCTACACCAGGAAAACGGGTTAAGTATTTTTCGTCCTCCCGTTCAATTGCAGCAGCAATTTCTGTTGTCCCTGATGTCCCAATAATATTTAATGCACCCTTCGGACCAATACCAGACACATTTAATAACTTTGCAAAGAGCCACTTTTCTTCTTTCGCTTTAAATCCATATAAGACTTGAGCATCTTCCCGTACGTAATGATATGTATATATACGAATTTGTTCATTCATATTCCGTTGAAAATCATAGGGATTCGCACAAACAATTTCGTAACCGACACCGTTTGTAACGACAACTACCTTTTCATCTTCAATTGTATCTAATGTACCTTCTATAAATGCTATCATCAGCTTTTCCCTTTCTCTTTACAAATAATCCTCTACCATTTTAACATATCTTTACCTTACCCTCTTACTATAAAAAACGAAAAAAAGAAACATCCCATTATGATGGAGATGTTTCATTTACTGGTTCGCTTCGGGAATACTGTTGAAAGGTTTCCATTACGTTTTTAAATGTTGTTGTGGAGTCTATTTTAATCCCATTTTTTAAACGATTAAAATGAAAACTTTCTAACTTATCCATGTCGAGTTGATAAAAGGCTTTTATCACTTGGTTATCTTCAGGCCTTCCATTAAAGATAGTCAAGGAATGATCCTCATTAACACCAAAATAACCGTTTGCCTTCACTTCAGGCGATAAATCTTCTACTTGTCTTTCAAATACAACTCGTCCTTCTTCTTGCTCCACAAGTTGCCACCCTTCATAGGCTGACCAGAAATCTTGCAATGACCATACGGTTTGTTCTTCTGTTTCAATATCCATTTTCCCATCTAAATAAAGAGTGCGTAAAACAACTTCTAAAGTGAGTGGGTCTCGTTCCCACACTTGTTCGTCATTCGTTGCCATGTTTGTTGTTTCTCTTTCTCCAACCGCATGAAAGGAAGCCACAATAGCAAAGATTAAGAGAGCTCCAGGGAATATGGAAAATACCCTTTTCAATTCCATCACCCTTTTCTTAAGTAGTTTAACAGAGATGATGATGCTTACTAACATCATTCCCACATATAGTATTTTTCATTCAAGCAGAAACCATTCATAAACAAAAAGAAAAACCCTAACCTATAGGGTTTTTCATAACTATTATTTCTCTAATAAGGACTCGTTTATGTCTAAATTATGATACACGTCTTGAACATCCTCACTATCTTCTAACATATCAACTAAACGGTTCATCTTTTCGTGATCTTCATCTGATACGGTTGTATACGTTTCAGGCAACATAGTAATTTCCGCGGTTTCAAACGTATATCCATTCGCCATGAGTTTATCTTTCACAATTGAAAAGTCTTCAGGTGCTGTATAAATCTCAAACGCTTCTTCTGAAGTCTCTAACTCTTCTGCACCCGCTTCAATAACTTCAAGTAACAATTCCTCTTCATCCATGTTGTATTTCTCCCGGTCAATAACAAGATAACCTGTTCGGTTAAACAAAAACGACACACAACCATTTTCACCTAAGTTACCATCATTTTTTGAAAAAGCATGACGAACCTCAGCAGCAGTACGGTTACGATTATCCGTTAATACTTGAACCATTACTGCGACTCCGCCAGGTCCATAGCCTTCATATGTCATTTCTTCATAATTAACGTTATCTAAATTTCCAGTCGCTTTTTTAATGGCTCTATCAATATTATCATTCGGCATATTATTTGCTTTTGCTTTATCAACTGCTAATCGTAAGGAAGCATTCGTTTCTACATCTCCGCCACCTTGTTTCGCTGCCACATAAATCTCTTTGGCTAGTTTCATAAAAACTTTCCCACGTTTTGCATCTTGTGCATTTTTTCGTCTTTTAATATTATGCCATTTAGAGTGACCAGCCATATTCATTCCCCTCTCTACCATTTCTTTGTTTACTATATCATATGTGTTCGAAACGGTAAAAGAGGTTCCCGGCGTAACATGAAGCGTTCATTCGTTGTTATCCTCCAAAAAATTTATCTAACGGCTCTTGTCTCGTTTTCAAATTTTTCATGCGATCAAAATAAATACGGTCTGTATAAACCACTATATCCTTTCGGTTCGTCATTTCTTCAACTATTAGACGTACATCTGCTACAACAGCGGGATTCGCACCGCGAACTTGTTGAATCGCAACATAAATTCGATCATCCGTAATAACGGTTTGAGCTGCTTGAACTCCATCATGTTGGGCAATCGTTCTCTCAATTTCTTCGGCATGCCTTCTTAAATTTTCGTCCTCATAGGAATTTCTATCACCGTCTGGATTTCCATCTCCGATATTTTGCATACCAACTTGATCTCCATTTCGTTGATCCGTCCCCGTTTGTTGATTATTTGCACCGTCATTAGCACGATATTGAATTGGCTGAGCCAAATCATCGTTACGTTGACCTTCTTGTTGTCCATTGGTATCCATACAACCTGTTAGTAACACTCCTGCAATACCTATCATGAACCATCTTGTTTTGGGCATAAGAAAACCTCCTTTTTCTCTTAGTGTGAAAAAAGGAGGTTCATATTAACCAAAAAATACAATGAATTTATTAGGAAAATTTTGGTGGGCCACTTGGCATTCTACGTTTATGTGCTGTTCTCTCGTGCATCTTTTCAATGATTTGTTTATCATTCACTGGAATTTCTTCGTCCTTTAAGTATTTATCAATTTGATCATATGTGACACCCATTTCATTTTCATCCGTTTGGCCTTCCCAAAGTCCAGCACTTGGGGCTTTTTCAATAATTTCCTTTGGTACACCTAAAGCCTTAGCTAATTCCCTTACCTCGCCCTTCGTATAATTCATGATTGGTACTAAGTCTACCCCACCGTCACCATATTTTGTAAAGTATCCTGTATACCACTCCGCTGCATTGTCCGTTCCAACTACCAAGTACTGGTAATTTGTTGCAACTGTATATAACGTACTCATTCGGAGACGTGCTCGCAAATTAGCGTCTGCCAGTTTAGCTTGCTTATCGTTCCAATCTCCTGTTTGTTGTATAACCTGTGTAATAGTACTAAACATCGTTTCATGGGTATCAGTTAAATCAATGGTCGCATGATCAATGCCAGACCCTTCCACAACTAAGTTTGCGTGTTGTGCATCTTTCGGGTTGCTTTTACAAGGCATAATTAAACCTAATGAATGGTCAGGCATTGCCCGTTTAATCAAATAAGCCACAACAGCGGAGTCTATCCCTCCACTTATTCCTACGATTAACCCTTTAACACCTGCTTCTTCTACTTGTGTTCGAAGCCAATTCGTTAAATAATCAATGTGCTTTTCCATAATCCCTTCCCCTTCTATCCTTTATGATAATTAATCATATCATAGAGTTCACTTCAGCAACAAATTCCATTCGACTTTGCCATTTTTCATCAAATTTTTGTATTGTTGGCCCAATTCTTCGTTTCTTGTTTTTTATCGCATACATCCATTCTCGTATTAGATCGTTAGGGAATAAAATGCCGTAGTAGAAATAACGATTCCTCTCCAAAAGCCGTTGAAATATTTGATATCGTAAGAGAGTATAAACAGAAGCAGTTGGCTCATCCATGAAACGTTGCGCTAATTGGATCCATTCATATTCGTAAGGGGAGGGTGACAATAAATCAAAGTCAATCATAAACACGTTGTGATTTTGAACAATGAAATTATGGGAAGCACAATCACCATGAATCCAATACCGCTTTTTCCTGGCTATCGATTCAAGTCTATGCCAGTTTAATTGCTCCATTTGCTCCAGGATGACATGACTATGCTTCACTATTTGCTCGTATAAGTCCAAGTATCCATAGTCATGGAACAAAGCCTTTGTTTTTATAAATTGCCTTAACCGTTTTTCCATTTTTTTTGAGAATGTTATCGGTTTACGGTATGTTGGAACGACAATTCCTTGCACATCACGATGAAAAGTGGTTAACGTTCGAACCGCAAAGTCCCGGTTCTTCTCCTCCTTAAATGATAACGATTTCCCCTCAACCCAAGGTGTTAAACACCATAACTTTCCATCGTTTTCATCCATTAGCCAACGTTCTCCATTTAGAAACGGATGAAACGAGGTGATATATGACAAATTTTGAACATGTTGAAAGAATGACCACAATTGCTTTACTATGTTTTCGTTCTTATATCCTTTTAAAACCCATTGTTTGTTACCATCATCTAGTCGAATAACGTTATTCTTAATTCGTTTCAGTTTATAAACGTGAAAATCACCGTTTTCGGCTAAAAAATAACGGAGACGATTCTGAAACGAATCGTCCCTATTATTTATCCCCCTCACTCTTCATCTCTCACTGGATTTTGTTGAAAGTTTTGGTCCGGTTGCTGTGGCATTGGCTGTTGAAATTGCTGCCCTGGATACTGTGGCATTTGTTGCTGAAATTGCTGCCCTGGATACTGTGGCATTTGTTGCTGAAATTGCTGCCCTGGATGCTGTGGCATTTGTTGCTGGAATTGCTGTGGATAAAAACCGTCCCCATGGTACCCTGGTTGTGTTTGATAATAACTTTGTGGCGGGCTCATCGGAAATTGTTGCTGATATTGTTGAGAAGGGATGTTCTGTTGAAATGGAGATCCCATTTGTTGTTGACCTTGACCTTGCTGAACATTTGATTTTTGTTGAGGGTATTCAACTTTATCAGGCATCTTAGGTAACTCAAACTTTTTAGAAGTATCATCAACAAATGGTAAAAAACCCTTATCCTCTTCCTGTGCATATGGCTGTTGGAATTGCTGCGGGTTCATATGTTGCTGAAACTGCTGTGGCATTTGTTGCTGGAACTGTGGCGGCATTTGTTGCATTTGTTGTGGCATCTTATGACCAAGGCCTTGCATATGTCCTTGTGATGGATTACCAAAAAAATACGGTTGCATAAATGGAACAGTAGGAAATGATTTATCTGTCATATGATCATCCTTTGGAAATGGCGGCATTTGCGGGAAGTTTACTTTATCGTCCTTGTTTTCTTTATCATCATTCTTCATACTACCATTCTTACCGCTATATGGTTTCATTTCTTTATCAAACATATCACCACGATTATCATCTTCTTTAATAACAGGCATTGGTTTTGGTGAATCGTCCTTATACGGGTGTTCCGCATGATTACACGTTTCCTGTTCATCTACTTCCTTGCGGACAGGTTTTGTTACAGTAGGGATTTTCAACTTCATACCAGCCATAATCTGTTCCGGGTCTGATAGTTGCGCATTCATTTCTTTCAATGTATCAACATCTACACCATACTTTTGAGCAATTTTAAACAGCGTATCTCCTCGTTGTACAACATGAATCTTCACGGGTATTGCTCCTTTCTATTTCAATTTCACATTTTTTCGATTCCATATCAATATCAACATATGCACAGTTTTCAAAATGTTGAGCCATATGACTATTTTTTGTCTACGAAAAAAGGTTTCAGTGTCCTAAGACACTGAAACCTTTTTTAACATTTGTTCACTTAACGTATACGTTGAGTAGCTACCTAATATGCGTGTTTTACATCCAAGAGCCTCTAACTCCGATTGTACTCCCGGGAAGAGGACTTGATCATAGGGCTGATTCACATCAATAATAAAGAAATAATTGCCTAACCCGGTTTTCATTGGACGTGATTCAATTTTGGACAAATTCATTTTTCGCCATGAAAACGCCGACAATACTTGATGTAGTGCCCCTGCATAGTCGCGTGGTAGCGTAACAAGCACTGTTGTCTTTTCCCCTTGAGGAGTGATATTCACATTCGGTAACGAACGTTTTTCCTTTTTTAATACCGCAAACCGTGTATGGTTATTTGGATAATCGTGAACCGATTCTTGTAATATGTTTAGGCCATATTCTGAAACAGCCAATTTATTCCCAATTGCTGCTACCGGTTCTCCATTCGACTCCATAATAAATTGGGCCGCTTCAGCCGTTGAAGACATATCTTTAATGGTGGCATTCGGTAAGTTTCTATGAATAAACTGATGACATTGGGCAATAGCTTGTGTATGTGAATATACCATTTTAATATCTGATAAGTTACCTTTAAACGATGGATGTACAAGTAATTGTTGCTGAATGGGTAACACAATTTCCGCTACGATAGGTACTTCTACATGATGGATTAAATAGTCTAGGGTGATGTGAACCGAGCCTTCAATTGCATTTTCCAACGGTACAACCGCTACATCCACTTCGTCATCGTTTAAAGCATCGATACACGCCGGTATCGTCTTATATTCAATTTTTTCCCCTTCATGAAAGAGACCGTCCACTGCCATCTTCGTAAACGTCCCTTTAGGTCCTAAGTAACCGATTTTCTCATTCACAACAAATATCCTCCCTGTATTATGCGCCTGAACTTAACACCTCTACGCGGATGACAAATTCCAGTTTTTTTAAATTTTGGAGTAGCTGCTCAATATTCACCCTCATCATAGATGTGTTCATCGATAATGTTACATTCGCTTTTCCTTGTAGCGGTATCGTTTGGTGAATCGTTAAAACGTTACATCCTGCGTCCGCTACCGTTGATAAAAGCTTTGCTAACGTACCGGTTCTATCTTCCAGGTGAAAAAAAAGCGTAATCATTTTCTCTTTGACCATAGCTTGGAATGGGAATACGGTATCTTTATATTTATAGAAAGCACTACGACTTAAATCTACCTTTTGTACCGCTTCAAATACGGAATTCACTTTTCCTTGTTCGAGCAACGCTTTTACTTCCAATGTCTTTTTCATTGACTCCGGTAGAACGTCGCTCCGAACTAAGTAAAACTTTTCATCCAACTCTTTCATAACCTTATTCCCCTTTGTTCTTATTCCACAAATTCAAATTCAAAATCTAATAATCGAACGGTATCTCCCTCTTTTGCCCCACGTTTTCTTAATGCGTTGTCAACTCCTAAACTACGCATTTGCTTAGAAAAACGGCGAACAGCCTCATCACGATTAAAGTCCGTCATTTTGAACATTTTTTCAATTTTCTCTCCTGATAAGACAAAAGCACCATCAGGATCACGTGTAATTTGAAACGGCTCTTCTTCTGCACGGTATTTATAGACTACTCGCTCAGTTGTTTCTTCTTCGATAAATTGATCCTTCGGAATTTGATCTAACTGGTCAGCAATAGCAAATAGAAGTGGACGTAATCCCTCACGGGTAATAGCCGAAATTGCATAAATATCAACATGATCTCCAACTTGTTCTTTAAATTTCATTAAATTTTCTTCAGATTGTGGGATGTCCATTTTATTCGCTACTACAATCTGTGGACGTTTTGAAATACGTTCGTCGTATTGCTTTAATTCTTCGTTTATGCTAACAAAATCATCATAAGGATCCCGACCTTCAAGCCCTGACATATCCACTACATGCACAATAACTCTCGTCCGCTCAACATGGCGCAAAAACTGATGTCCAAGTCCTATTCCTTCATGGGCTCCTTCAATTAATCCTGGTAAATCCGCCATTACGAAACTGCGGTTATCCTCAGTTTCAACAACACCAAGGTTGGGAGCTAATGTGGTAAAGTGGTAATCAGCAATTTTCGGCCTTGCTGCACTGACAATCGATAATAAAGTTGATTTTCCGACACTTGGGAACCCAACTAATCCAACATCGGCTAAAAGTTTTAATTCTAATTGTATGTTGCGCTCTTCACCAGGTTCACCGTTTTCAGCAATTTCCGGTGCCCGATTACGAGCTGAAGCGAACTTCAAATTCCCACGGCCACCTCTTCCACCTTTCACAATGATGGCTTGCTGCTTATGTTCAACTAAGTCGGCTAATAGTTCACCTGTATCTGCATCTTTCACTGTTGTCCCTGGCGGAACCGGCACAATTAAAGCGTCAGCATTCTTACCATGCTGGCCTTTTCCACTTCCGTTTTCTCCCCGTTTCGCTTTGAAATGTCTTTGATAACGAAAATCCATTAATGTATTTAATCCTTCGTCAACTTCAAAAATGATGTTACCACCATTTCCTCCATCTCCACCTGCTGGTCCACCCATTGGTTCATATTTTTCACGACGGAAAGCAACAACACCATTCCCACCGTCTCCTGCTTTTACATATACTTTGACCTGATCTACAAACATTCTTTACACCTCTACTTTTAAAGGAAACTTCATGATGATATTCTTCCACACTATTGTGCAAAATTACTTATTGACGAGTTCTTTTTGAAACGAGAATGTGACATTACACTTCTCTTCGGTTACATGTACATCTTGAACAAAATTTATTTTATCCAAATGTTGGTGACATTCTGTTATATTTACAAAAGAACCGGTAAATGTAACGTTTATGTTTCCTTTTTCCTCTATAATGATCATTCCTTCATATAACTGATCCGCTTTCACATGTGCTTCCAATGTACTAATTAGCTGTTCAAAGGCATCACAGATACCTATGTCCTTTTCGGTTAACGGATCTACTTGTTCACTAACTTGATATTGAATCTGAAATTGATTATAAGTCCAATTAAATTGCAACAACCATAGAAAGAAATGTGGGCATTGTAACCTCGTTAATTTTCTTTCTTCATGTGCTTTATGAATAATCGTTGTAACGATGTCATTCACCTTATCGAGTTTCCCCATAGAAGCGTATCCTTTAACGAGCTGTATATCATTTAACACGTCGTGACGATAATGGTTAATAACATCTATTACTTCCTTTCTCTCCATACTACCCGCCCCTTATTTGATAGTAATGAAAATTATAGCAAACTTTTCGAAATAACTGAAATAGAACTTAACAAAAATCATTATGTATCACCGTTTCATACCATAAAAAAAGTTCTAACCCATCGGGTTAGAACTTTTCTTTTTACAAGCTTATGCTTCCTGTGCTACAGGATAAACACTTACTTTTTTACGGTCACGACCGTAACGTTCAAATTTTACGACACCATCAACTTTCGCGAAAAGAGTGTCATCACCACCGCGGCCTACGTTAGCACCTGGGTAGATTTTTGTTCCACGTTGACGATATAGAATAGAACCACCAGAAACAAACTGGCCGTCAGCACGTTTAGCACCAAGACGTTTTGACTCAGAGTCACGTCCGTTCTTTGTACTACCTACACCTTTTTTCTGAGCGAAAAACTGCAAGTTAAGACGTAGCATTTGACTGCACCTCCTTCATGTTTACAGTTATTGAATCTTTATATATTGACCATAGTCACGTTCAATCGTTTCTAAGGCAACAACCATACCCTCCAGCAAATGTTGCGCTTTTGTATACACTTCCTGACTCATGTTCAGCGGAAGCTGTACTTTTAAATATCCTCCTTCGCCACCTTGTTCAATGGCTGGCTCGATATGACAAAGCTTTATAATTGCATTTACTGCTCCGAAGGATACGGCGGATACACCGGCACAAACGAGGTCATGTCCATATGGACCGCTCTCTGCATGGCCAGTAATTTCAAAGGATTGAATATCTTGCATTTCATTTCGATAGACTCGAACTTGAATCATATAATTAATCCTTATGCGTTAATTTTGTCGATCGTCACTTTTGTGTAAGGTTGACGATGACCTTGTTTACGCTTGTAGTTCTTTTTCGGCTTATATTTGAACACCGTAATTTTTTTAGCGCGGCCTTGTTTTTCAACTTTTGCCGTTACCGTTGCACCTTCTACGTAAGGTGAACCAACTTTCACGTCTTCGCCACCAACTAAAACAACTTTATCGAATGTTACAGTTTCACCGTCACCAGCGTCTACTTTTTCGATGTAAACAGCTTGACCTTCTTCAACTTTTACTTGTTTACCACCAGTTTCAATAATTGCGTACATGACTTGCACCTCCTCTATATACTCAGACTCGCCATACAGGTACTTCCTTTGAAGTTTCATAACCTGTTCTGCGCGGTTGTAGCAGCGGGTGCTACAAACATAACATTAAAATACTATCATGAGTTAGAAAAGTTTGTCAATGTCTTCATTGATTTGATTATTTTCTAACCCTATAAACTTTACCACATATGGGCGATTTTCTAAAGAGGTTTGGCGCACAAATACGGATTTTTTTAGTAGTTGCTTAAGTTTCGGTAAATTCACCCTAGACATAAACAGCTCGAGTACTTCCGGGCGCATATCTACAAGGAATGCCTCATAGTCACTGTTGCGATATGAAAGTAATTCTCTTTCTAATTTATAGGCATGTGACAATATGTTCCATTGCCTATCATTCACGGGTTGTTCATAAATTGACATGAGGTCTAAGCCTTGGCGTTTCCGAGTCATCTCTAAAATTCCTAAGCGGGTAAATCCTAAAATTTCACAATGTAAAGGATCCCTTGCTGCTTCGGACTTCAGACAGGATATGATATCTTCCTTATCCCGATCTGACTTCATATCAATAAAATCAATTAAAATAATACCTGAAATATTCCGTAATCTTACTTGATTCATAATCTCTTCTGCTGCTAACAAGTTTGCTTTTTTAGCAGTGTCATATTTGTTCCCTCTCCCGCTAAAAGACGAACTGTTCACATCGTAAACAGTAAGAGCTTCCGTACGGTCAATCACAATCTCAACTCCGGAAGATAATTTAACATGACGTTTCGTCAGTTGTTCAATTATAGAATCAAACGTATACGGAATATCCTGTGTAAAACGGTGTGACCACCTTATTTTATGAGCTAAATTCGGAAACATTTCCTTCATGTTTGCCGCCGTTGATGTTTCATCAAATATAAGTTCGTCTGCATGAAACCCAAATTTGCGGATAAATCGTAAAGGAATATCGTCATCCTCAAAGAGTTTCACAGGCGCTTTTTTATCCTTGGCCTCATGTAGAAGTAATTCCCATTTCCGCCGTAACAAGTCTAATTCAGCCGCTTGTTCCTCTTCATTTAGTTGCAATGCAGATGTCCGAACAATCACCCCTTCTTCATGTTGCAACCATTTTTCAATTGACACTGTAAAATGATTTTGATCTGCACCTTTTATTTTTTTCGATACAGCAATGTAGTTCCCTTGCGGCAAATAAACAAACCCAAGTCCCGGTAACGTCACATTATTCGTTACTTGTGCCCCTTTATTACCAATTGGGTCCTTTATCACTTGCACAAACATATCCATGCCTTCATGGATTAATTTTTCAATTGGAAGGTGACGATTCTTTCTCGCCTGGGGAATCTCCTTTTTCGGTAAAAAGGCAAGTCGCTTTTCCCCTAAATCAACAAAGGCTGCTTGTAAACTGTGTTCCACCTTACGTACGCGCCCTTTGTATATATTTCCAACTAGCGATTGTTGTTCTGGCCGGCTTACGTGAATTTGCTCTAATTGTTCGTTATTCATGAGTAATGCGAATTTCTCTGTTGTAGTTGTTTGTATATAGATCGTTTTCATCGTTTATCTCTCCGTTTTATCTTGCCATTTCGCTATTGATCCCATCGGAATATTAGGTTGTTGTTGATTAAAATACGCATCCAAACAAGACTGTTCATCAACGGTTACGAGCCGTTCCCCAACAGGAATGACAAATTGGTGATAACAACCTTTTCTTAAACCCGATAACGTTCGGTACACTGTAATATGTGGAGGGAGTTTATTTTTTAACATTTTATATCCCTCATAATTCGTACGGTTTTGTCTAGCCATTAAATGGCGTATAAAGACAAACTTTCGCCTATTCCATTCTATCCGATTTTCCAACAGAAGAAAAATCGCCAACAAAACAGTATGCAATGTCCCCCATCCTTCCATGATGGCCAGAGACAAACCGATGATAACAGTCATGACGGAAAATATGATTGTCCAATCCATTGCTTTTTGAAACGGCAGAAATTGGGAAAATAGTAAGAAACATAGTTTCCCACCGTCTAACGGGTAGATTGGAATTAAGTTAAACAATAACAGTACAATATTATAATGAACAGCAAATTGAATAAGATCTGGCGAAAGCAGTCCAAAGCCGTTTGAATAGATTAGAAAAAAATGAATCCAAATATGTTGAACTGGTCCAGCTAAAACAACGTACAGCTCCTCTCGATTAGGGCGACTGAAATAATCATCCGTCTCCATGACCCCTCCAAAGGGCCAAAACATCACCTTCCGAATACGCCAGCGAAAAAAAAGAGCCATACTAAGATGGCCGAACTCATGAATCACCACAATTGTAAAAATGATGATCATTTCCATAAATGAACCTGTAATAAATGCGAGGAAAAACAAACCAAATAATAGAGGGTGAATATGAAAAACGGAATTTCGTTTACGGTTGGTCATCAACTTGCATCACCTTTACTGGATCGATATATTGTCTATCCTTTTGAATCGAAAAATATAGTCTAGCGACACTTTCATCTTCTTGCACAATTTCACCAATAACCTGATTTGATGTAACAAATTGGTAATGGTATACCTTAATATTTGTTAAATTTCCATATGTAGATTCACTTCCATCGTCATGCTGAATAATAACCGTCTTCCCCGTATCATTTTTATTCCCGGCAAAAATTACCGTACCGTTATCCATTGCCGATACATTCGTTTTGCCGTCAGTTTCAATAAAAATCCCTTTACCGTTTTGTTGAAATGTCTCAGAAATATTCCCCATAACTGGTAAAATGAAATCATAGTTGGTCCCTTCTGCTACTTCGTTACTAGGTGGGGTATCGATAATAGCAAGAGGAGCACCAAAATAATCCCGGTACCAAGCTTGTACCTTAGCAAAAGGGAATTCCTCTGTTAAGGCATTTAAAGCAATTGCTTGTGTTTTTTGAAAAACTGGACCATCTAAACGAAACAATATAGCTGTTCCAAAAAATAAAATACATGCAAGTAACAGTTTCAAAATAAAGGAATGTACCCGGGCTTTCGACCGTTTCATAGATGATGTAGAATCCCCTTGTAAAAAGGGTAAGAATCCATGCTTTTCCTCGTCCTGTACAAAGGATATAGATCGGGGAGTATCAGAACCAGTTACATTCTCTCTCTTATACTTTTTCCGTTTTGCTATATTTTTTCGTATCTCTTGAACATCTCTATTATTCAATGTCACTCATTCCTTTAACTTCAGTGTTTGTACAAGTCTATTCGGAACATAGATTTTTATGAATAAAAAAACAGCCATATTTGATATATGACTGTTTATCATCTCTTTCTTTATACGTTAAGCTTTCATGCCAAAAAACTTTTTCACTTTCGTGAATACACCCTTATCATCTTCAAGAGACATTAAAGGAACTGATTCCCCTAAAATACGACGGGCAATATTCCGATAAGAAATGGATGCCTTTGTATTCGGTTGAAATGCAATTGGTTCTCCATGATGGGAAGCTTTTATTACTTCTTCATCGTCGGCAACGATTCCTAATAAATCAACGGCTAATGTGCTGACAATATCGTTAATATCTAGCATATCCCCACTTTTTACCATGTGTGTTCGTATACGGTTTATCACTAAATAAGGTGGTTCAATATCTTCTTTCTCTAGCAATCCGATGATTCGATCTGCATCTCGAACACTAGATTTTT